>CAIYWO010000184.1 GCA_903929925.1 uncultured beta proteobacterium
TGCATCTGGATCAGGAAAGTCAACACTCATTCGAATGTTGTGTGGCTTGGCACGTATGGATGCTGGAAGCGGGCAGATCACGATCGGATCAAAGCTTGCGCTTCAGAGCGACCGCTTTGGCCGAGAAATCGCTGAGACCCGCAAAGTCACAGGCGTGATCTTCCAACAATTTAATCTGGTTGGACAGCTTGATGTGTTAACCAATGTGCTAATCGGTTGCCTGCACACTAAAAGTACGTTGGATGTGCTGTTACGTCGTTTTACAGAGGCGGAGCGGGTGCAGGCATTGGAGTGCCTCGATATGGTGGGGCTAGGTCCTCAAGCCTATCAACGGGCCTCAACACTTTCGGGCGGCCAGCAGCAACGCGTTGCTGTAGCGCGCGCACTGCTCAAGGGTGCAAAAGTATTGTTGGCTGACGAACCTGTTGCATCGCTTGATCCGGAGTCCGCGCGAAAAGTCATGGATGTTCTTTTTGGGCTCACGAAGGAACTGGGCATGACCTTAGTGGTGAGTTTGCACCAAATTTCAATCGCACGAACCTACTGCCAGCGCGCCTTGGGCATGAGTCGAGGAAGACTTGTCTTTGATGGCCCTATCTCAGACCTTACCGAGCAACGCCTTAAACACCTTTACGGCGCCGATGCCCAAGAGCTACTGACGGACGAGGCCCCAGCGCCGCACCCCCTCAGTGAAAAAAAGATGTCACTTGTTAGTGCCTAGATTATTTAACCGGAGAGAAATATGAAACTCAAACAACTAATACTCGGCGCCTGTCTTGCCGTCAGCAGCGTTGTCGCTCTCGCACAAGAAGTATCGTTTGGCATTATTGCCACGGACTCGGCTTCTGCGCAGCGCGAAAAGTGGGAGCCGTTCTTTAAAGATATGGAAAAAAAGACTGGCTTAACGGTTAAGTCCTTTTACGCAACGGACTACGCTGGCGTAATCGAGGCGATGCGCTTCAACAAAGTACAGGTTGCTTGGTACGGCAACAAAGCAGCGATGGAGGCTGTCGATCGCGCTAATGGCGAAATCTTCGCGCAGTTGATGTATGCAGACGGCACCTTTGGCTATGAGGCTCTCCTCATTACGCACAAAGATTCGCCTTACAAGAACCTGGATGACGTATTTAAGAATTCCAAGGCTGTTAACTTTGGTATCGGCGATCCTAACTCCACCTCTGGCTTCTTAGTTCCAACCTATTATGTGTTCGCAGAGCGCAAAGTCGATCCGCGTGCGGTCTTTAAGACTGTGCGCAATGGTAGCCATGGCGCCAACATTCAAGCTGTGCTCGCCAAACAACTTGATGTGGCAACAAACAACACCGAAGATATGGGTCGCCTGAAGACGACGCGTCCGGATCTGTATGACCAACTGCGCATTATCTGGAAGAGCCCACTCATTCCTAGCGATCCATTCGTTTGGCGCAAAGATCTTGATCCTGCGATCAAAGAGAAAATCCGCACTTTTGTCTTGAATTACGCAAAGACAGATGAAGCTGAAAAGTTGATTCTGAAAAACATCTACAACTACGGTGGCTTCAGAGCATCAACAAATGACCAACTCAAGCCAATCCGTCAACTTGAACTCTTCAAAGATCGCGTTAAGTTTGAAACGGCGCAAGGCCTAAGCGACGCAGAGCGCAAGGCGAAACTTGCTGAAATTGATCAAGCACTCGCAAAACTTCAATAATGAGCTCGACCTACCAAATCGACGCGCTCGAAAGAATTCGAGCACACGCACAGTCTAGCCGCCCCGGGCTTGCGTACTACGCAGGCTGGGTTGTCGCGATTATTGTCGCAGGCTGGGCGTGGCAGGGGGCAGAAATTCGCCCCCTGGATTTGGTACAACACTCTGGAAACATCGTCACGCTTGCGCGTGACTTCTTTCCACCGAATTTTATGGATTGGCGCATCTACATCAAAGAGATGATCGTTACGATCCACATCGCGCTTTGGGGCACACTTTTAGCGATTGCTGCCTCCATTCCTTTGGGATTTCTGTGCGCGTCTAACGTCGTCAGCCCTATCATCTATCAGCCTGCAAGACGTTTGATGGACGCACTGCGCGCCGTCAATGAGATGGTTTTCGCTCTGCTGTTCATTGTCGCGGTGGGACTAGGCCCATTCGCAGGCGTTCTCGCACTGTTCGTACACACAACGGGAACGTTGACAAAGCTGTTTTCAGAAGCGGTCGAAGCCATTGACCCTCGCCCAGTCGAAGGGATTCGTGCTGCGGGAGGCTCACGCTTGGCGGAAATTGTCTTTGGGATCATTCCGCAAGTCCTACCAATGTGGATTTCGTTCTGCTTATATCGCTTCGAATCGAACGTGCGATCTGCTTCAGTGGTCGGAATGGTTGGGGCTGGCGGGATCGGCGTGATCCTGTATGAGGTCATTCGCAGTTTTCAGTATGCACAAACTTGCGCTGTACTACTGATTTTGATCGCGTCGGTCACGATTATCGACATCATTTCGGCTTATCTACGCAAGCAGGTTACCTGATGCCAACAAAACCAGAGATTGTTCTTCATGCTGGCGCTCGACGAACACTCCCAGAACTTGTCAAGCAGCACCCTGTCGTTGTCTTGACATACCATCATGCGCCGGACTCTTTGGTAGAGGAACTGCGTAGCCTCCTTGGGTCGAATCTTCTGGAAGTGATTCGTTGCCCGGACGGGCTGCCAACTATCGCACTTGCAGATACGCTCAGAGACAGATTTTGGGGCATTCACACCCAGCGCGACCTGCCTATTATTGTAGCGATCGGAGGTGGTAGCACCCTCGATCTGGCAAAGTCACTACGTCTAAATCTACCTGCTCGAACTTCAATCACGTTGGCTCTGGATCGCAAGATTGAGATGGATGAGTTTGAATCCTGCTCTGTAATTTTGATGCCAACAACCGCAGGAACCGGTAGCGAAGTGTCTCCGACCGCTACGATCTGGGACATTGAGAATAAGACAAAGCACTCTCTGTTTGGACCTGCCATCGTCGCTGACTGGGCTGTCATTGACCCAGAACTAGCACTGACATCACCTTGGATTGTTACCCGGGATAGTGGTATTGACGCCTTATCTCATGCGCTTGAGACAATCTGGAATCGCAACCGCGTTCCGAAGGCATTCGCCTATGCCATGTCAGCAGCGCAACAAATCGTCAAGGTGCTTCCTCAGATCAAAGACTCGCCCGAGGATGTAACGCTGCGCACCGAGATGGCCAATGCTGCACTCTGGGCTGGCCAAGCGATGGCATTGACCGAAACAGCACTAGTGCACGCGCTCTCTTACGACGACACGACAGGGCTTGGACTATCACACGGGCAAGCCTGTGGTCGCTGGCTACCTAAGGTGTATCAGTTGGCCAGTCAAAGCTCGGAAGAGATGGAGATATTTTTGCGTGCAGCCATGCAACCGATCATTTCAGACGAACACGAGCTAGCGGCTTGGCTTAACAATCTGGGCTGCGTGACTGTCGCTCTGGATGATCACAGCGTTGAGACCGAACGGCGCATCGCATGCGCCTTACACACAAAGCGCGGACGTAACTTCATTGAATTATCCCCTCAACATGAACTCCAAAAAGTATGATCTGGCGGTTGTTGGTGCCGGAATAGTAGGACTTGGCCATGCTTGGCTAGCCGCAAGGTCTGGGCTGAGTGTTGTGGTTCTGGACAGAGATCCCCGCTGCGTGGGAGCCTCGATTAGAAACTTTGGCTTCATTACCGTAACAGGTCAGCGCGATGGCGACACGTGGCGTCGCGCCAGACGCTCGCGTGATTTATGGGAAGAAGTTGCTCAGCTCGCCCAAATCCCGATCTGTCATGAGGGCTTAACCCTTGTCGCGCAGCGCCCCGAAGCTTTAGCTCTACTTGAAGCATTCAAAGATACACATATGGGCAAGGATTGCACCTTGCTCACACAAGATGCAATCGCAAAGACTTGTAGCGTTGTGCGCACCGAGTCCTGTATGGGCGGCATGTACAGTCCGCATGAATTGCGTGTCGAGTCGCGCGACGCCATCCCTCAAATTGCATCTTGGCTAGCCGAAAGCTTGGGTGTTGATTTCTTATATAACTGTGAAGTGCTCGACTTTGCGCTACCGCAGATTCAAACCTCTATCGAGACCGTTCAAGCAGAACGTATTGTGTTGTGCCCCGGAACAGAGCTCAACGGCGTGGCCAAACGCTATCTTCAAGACTATCAGCTGAGTTTGACACAGCTCCAGATGCTGAGAGTCAAGCCACCTGCGAACTTTAAGCTCAGCTCAGCAGTCATGAGCGACCTAAGCTTTGTACGTTACGCTGGGTATACCGGACTTGGCTGTCACCACGACTTGTTGCAGCGGCTTGAAAGCGAGACTCCCGAGTCACTCGCGGCCGGCATACATCTGATTGTTGTGCAAAGCGAAGACGGTAGTCTTGTCGTAGGAGACTCACACCACCCCGCTACCCCCTTTGAGCCTTATGCAATCGAAGCCGTCGATCGCCTAATACTGAAACACCTTGAAGAGACGCTTTTACTCACGCACTATGATGTGACGCATCGATGGACGGGACGCTACCCAGTTGGCCCTGCAGATAAAGATGCCTTGATCCTCGCGCCCGCGAATGACGTACGCGTAGTAAGCGTGACCAGCGGGACCGGTGCTAGCACTGCCTTTGCGCTGGCCGAAGAAGTTATGCAATCCTGGGGAATTTAACGTAATGATGTCTGACAATCCCACCAAGCTAGTTCGCGCAGTCGTGTTTGACTGGGCGGGCACGATTTTTGATTTTGGAAGCCACGCCCCCATGGGTGCCTTTGTCAAATTATTTGAGCAGGAAGGCATTCGCATCTCGATTGATGACGCCCGTGGCCCAATGGGGATGCCAAAGTGGGATCATATTCACACTCTTGGCCAACTGAAGCATATCCAAGAGCAATGGCTCGCAAAATTCGGACGTCCGTTCTCTGAACGCGACACCGATCGCTTGTACGATATTTTCACGCCGATGAATGCCGCATCGGTCGTTGAGCATGCAGCGCTCATTCCGGGCTTCTTGGAATTAGCTTCTGATTTACGTGCAAAAGGTATCAAAATCGGCACGACGACGGGCTACAACCGTCAAATTATGGACGTGGTTCTTCCTCTCGTGAAAGCACAAGGCTTTATTCCAGACAATCTAGTTTGCGCGGATGATCTTCCAACCTCGCGTCCAACCCCGATGGGGATGTACAAATGCTTTTTAGATCTAGATGTATGGCCAAGCCGCTCTGTGGTGAAAGTCGATGATACGGTTCCCGGTTTACTAGAGGGCTACCACAGCGACTGCTGGACAGTCGGCGTGGTCGCAAGTGGCAATGAAGCTGGCCTCACGTATTCGCAGTGGATAAATCTATCTGAAGCAGAGAAAGCCAACTTGAGAAAACGTGTCGCCACTCGCCTCGCGGCCGGACATCCGGACTTTCTAATTGATACAGTCGCAGACCTGCCCCAAACCTTACAAAAAATTCAGCAACTGCTGGATCAAGGCGCATGAAAATACATTCGATTGACGACGTCGAGCAACTTTTCCTTCGGGATGGCCATGTCGAGTACGCCGGAGAAGGAATCAATCAACTTGAGCACGCACTGCAGTGCGCTCAACTTGCAGAGCAGGCAGGCGCAAGCGCCGCGCTAATTACCGCTGCCTTCCTGCATGACATTGGACACCTACTTAACCCTAAAGGCGATACACCTTCGGCAAGAGGTATCGACGATCAACACCAGTTCGTCGCGAGCCATCATCTAAAGTCACTGTTCGGACAAGATGTCGTGGCGCCTGTGCATCTTCATGTCTTAGGCAAACGTGCGCTGTGCGCCCTTGCATCCCACTACTACGATGCTCTCTCCGCAGATTCGAAACGTAGCTTGGCTCTGCAAGGCGGTCCGCTCAACACGAGAGAGCTCGAGGACTTTATGGCCATGCCCTACGCTGAGGAAGCGATGGCACTGCGACGATGGGATGACCTGGCCAAGGCGCCTAATCGTGAAACGCCTGCCCTGGAACACTTTTTACGGATCGCAAGATCAGTTTGCGTTATGCAGCCTGGCTCGAATCAATAATTTTTTCGAGTGCAGTGACGACCTCGAATACTGCACGATTTTCGATACGGTCCACCGCCTCCTGAAATGCAGGAAGCTTAGCCAAGAGCTCACCGGCTGCTGCCTTCATCTCGCCCACAGACGCAACGACAATCCCAAGTTGGTTTTCCTTTACCCATGTCGCGTTGTAGCGCTCTTGAGGCATCGTTAGGGAGTTTTTAAAGGTAATGACGGGCAATCCCATATGAATGGCCTCGCTCAGGCTACCTGGCCCTGGCTTTCCAATGAAGAACTCACACAGGCGCATAAATCGGTCCACATCAGCGGTAAAACCAAGCACCACATGCTTTGCCGACCCATTCAGGACGTCTATCTTTTTTGCCAGAGTAACGTTATGCCCACACACCAGAATAAGTTGGGTATCCGAGAGATCCTTTGCGATCCGCAGCATCTGATTTGAGCCGTTACCGCCAAACATCACCAAACCAGTGGGCTTTGTTGGATCCAAGCCAAGCTCGGCGCACATCGACTGTTTATCTACGCACGCAGTGCGATAAAACCCCGGCCGCAAAATCATGCCGGACGTTTGAGTCAGTTGATGACTTTGGTATCCCGCTGCCCGTGCTTGCGCCATCGCGCGAGCCGATCCGCAGATCAAATGTTGGTCTTGGCCCTCCTCGATCCAAAAATGAGGAGGATGGTCGGCGATGTCAGTCATCACCGTGATGTACGGCACGTTTGGACACTCTTGATGAAGCGCGTCCCACATCACTTTATTAAAATTCGGTACGAGCGACACGACCATGCTAGGTCGAGTGAGGCGCCAGTATTGTTGCAACTTTCTTTTTATCTTGGCATGGCTAAGACGAATAATTGCCTGCAAAACTTTAAGCTCTGTTGCCAAACCAAGTGTCCAGCCCTTTTTAAGTCTCAGGTTATAGAGATCTTCTGGAGCGAAACCTGTTAATTTTTGAAAATAACGTTCCGTGTCGATTACTTCAAAAAGATTGACGAGTGTGACACTCCAATCCGAATGCTTGGCTTCAATCACTTCTTTTAAAGCTAACGCTGCGGAACGATGACCACCGCCCGCATTGAAATAAATGAGCTGAATTTCTCTTTGCATGTATGTCGATAATGCAACAGGTAGATTTCAAGCGTATGACAAATAAAAATCGGCGCTCATAAAGAGCGCCGATCGACGAAAAAATACGACGTGAATTAATCTGGCTTAATGCCGTTCTCTTTAATCACCTTTGCCCAACGGTCCATCTCAGAAACTGTCCATTTCTGAAGCGCCTCAGGGCTGCTCAGCTTAAGATCAATGCCCAAGGTTTCAGTCAATTGCTTATTTACAGCAGGATCTTTTGCAATTTTCACCATTTCTGCATTGAGCTTGTCAATGATGGGCTTAGGAGTGCCTGCCGGTGCAAACACTGCCCACCAGGCGACGGCCGAGAAGCCCGGGAAGCCTTGCTCAGCCATCGTAGGCACATCGGGCATCGACGACGAACGCGTCTCACCCGTTACAGCCAGTGCACGCATCTTTCCGCCCTTGATGTGATTGGCGAGCACCGCGACTGAACCAATGCCAGATTCAACCTGGCCACCTAAGATATCGGCGGACATCGGGCCACCGCCCTTGTAGGGGATGTGGATCACTTTGATGTCACCCGCCTTCTGGACTAGAGTCATTGTCAGATGACCGAGGCTGCCACTACCCACCGAGCCATAACTTAATGAGTCTGGCTTGGCTTTAGCCGCAGCGACAAACTCGGCAAAATTCTTGTACGGCTTATTTGCCGCGGTCGCGAACGCCATTGGTGCTGTACCAACCAACATGACCGGTGATAGATCCTTCAGCGTGTCAAACGGCATCTTGGGCAGCAACGATGGATTCACTGCGTGCGTATCAAACACAAACACGAAGGTGTAACCATCCGGGGCCGCCTTGGCGACATAGCCGGTTCCGATCGAACCCGAAGCGCCGGTACGGTTCTCAACGATGAATTGCTGACCCAGCGCATCAGTGAGCTTGGCGGCAAACAATCTCGCCAACGGATCCACTGAACCCCCTGGAGGGAAAGGTGACACAAAGGTGACTGGTTTAGTTGGCCACTGCTGTGCCAACGTTACGCCCGGTGCTGCGGCGCACAATAGGGCAAGCGCCAAGGCCACCCGTTTGAAATTCTTTTGAATCATGTTCAATACTCCACAATCTGACTGACGAACTGGTGCGAACGCACATTTGAATGGTAAGTTTATACCCATATAAACAGAACCAAGAAACATTTCCCTAGGAGACAACCATGAAACTCGTCCAGACAGCACTCTTTAGTGCGCTCACACTATGTGCCAGCGTGGCTTGTGCTCAACCAGCACAAGCCCCCCTGCCAATGGCCTCGCCAGAGTCGCAGGGGTTTTCTGCAGACGGCGTCAAGCGCATCCACGCATTTTTTGCGCAGGAAGTCGCCAATAGCCGTATGCCAGGCGCAGTGTTAGCTGTTGCCAAGAACGGCAAGCTGGTGATCTACGAGGCGTACGGCTTTCGCAACAAGGCCACCAATACGCCTATGACGACAGACACCATCTTCCAATTGGCCTCCATGACGAAGGTAATGACTGCAGTCAGTGCTATGACGTTTTACGAGGAAGGCAAACTGCCCTTGACCATGCCAATTTCAAATTGGTTTCCGCAATTTAAAGATCAAAAGCTCGGCAAGATTGATGCGGATGGCGCTGTGTCCGCCGTGGCAAATAAGACACCCATCAGCGTACAGGACTTGATGCGCCACACAAGCGGTCTGACCTACGGTGGCCGAGGCGCGACGCCAATACACAAAGCGTATCCGGCCGGCTCTGTCGTTTCTGCCGTGCAATACGACGGCACCGCCTTGATCGACAAACTCGCTGCCGCGCCGCTGATGTACGAACCTGGAACAACCTGGGACTACGGTTTCGGTTTGGACGTACTTGGACTGCTTCAAGAAAAAATGGCGAATAAGCGTCTCGAAGAAATTATGCGTGAACGCATCTGGAACAAAGTTGGCATGAAGGACACTGGCTTCTCAATGTCTGCGAAAGATGCCTCACGCTTTGCCCACCCGCTTGCAGTCGACCCCTTAACGAATAAACCACAATCGATTCAGTTACTGACGACTCCTATCAAATACGACTGCGGCGGTGGTTGCGCGTACGGCACTGCTGGCGATTACATTCGTTTCGGTCAGATGCTGCTTAATGGCGGCTCTATTGAAGGTAAGCGTGTACTCGGTCCGCAAACCGTGGCTCTCATGACCGCGGATCACCTCGGCACACAAATCAAGAATCGCGTCGCCGTCACAGAGGCGTCCCGCGCAGAATACGGCTTCGGCTTGAGCGTCGCTGTTCGCAAGTACCGCGGAGTTTCTGCGATCAATGGAAACATCGGGGACTACACCTGGAATGGAGCCTACGGCACCATGTATTTTGCAGACCCCAAAGAAAACATGGTTGTTGTCATGATGGCCGCCACACCTGGGGACCTGCGCAAGGAGTATCGCGAGCGTGTTAACGCCATGATTTACGCCGCCTTAGAAAAATAACCTATAAAAAACAAGGACTTGGATTGACGTCAGTCGATATGCAATAAACTGTGCGATTATTTTTTTCACATTTCTTGCTGTCGTACTGACATCTATCCCATGCACACAACAACAATTCGATTCGCTGGCCTTTCAAAACTTCTCTGCGCAACCACTCTATTCATTGCAAGTCTGCACTCGGTCGTGCTTGCACAGACCACGCCAGCAGCACCTAGCGGCTTATTAACCGCTGCACAGTACGACGATGTTGCAACCTTGCTCATCGGAAAAACACCAGCAAGCGGATTACCAGCCGCTGTGGGCCAGAGCCAGAAATGGACCACATACACGCAGACAGTTGAAACGAACTGGGCGGAGTACACACAAAAAATTGGTACTCCGATGGTTGAGTGGGCAAAGACCGAAGTCCCGCAGATCAATGAAACCGTGTTCTATCCTTTCTCGGGACCCGACTTCACCACAGCCTTCCAGATCTATCCCAATGCAAAGCGATACATCATGATTGCGATGCAAAACGCCGAGCGTCCACTGAACCTTAGCGCCGCAAATCCTCAAATAACTGATCAAGCGTTAGATATCCTCATTTCGGCTTGGCAACTATATGGAACACACGGATTTTTCGTCACCGAATATCTGGATCGTTACTACTATTCGACGCAAGGGCGGATAGGCTCAAGCACGTTCATCACTATCTTCATGAAGCTCCAAGGATTTGAACTCGATCGTATCGTCCCGATCAAAGTGAACTCGGAAGGTGATGTAGAGGAGATTCCAGCAGAGACTCGAAACTGGCCTTCCGTCCGAATTTACGCAACAAAAGGCGGCAAGCCAATTGTGGTGGACTATTTGAAGATGGATTTATCCAACCCGGGTCTACAGGCTTCACCAGAAAATTTGAAATTTGTACAGCTTTCGGCGGCAAACCCGACTATCTTTAAAGCTGCCTCGCATCTTCCACAAAATGCGAATTTCAATATGATCGCCAAGGAAGTTCTTGGCAGAGCGCCGCTAATTGTGCAGGATGAAACAGCACTGAACTACTCTTCGCTTATTAAGTCGTTTGATGTTTCGCTGTATGGTAAGTTCGTCATTGCTCACCACGCCTTCCAGAGCTATCACACCGACTTGGCACAAGCTTTCACGCAACGGTCCGACATCAAACCACTGAACTACCGTTTTGGCTATTACAAAGACGGGAATTATGTTGTACTGATCGCACGTCGTAAATAAAACCAAGAAAATAAATTAAAAATTCTTCGGAGACTAAATTATGCAGAACCGCTTCATCAAACCCTTCTTTGCCACCACATTTCTATCCTTGGCTGCGACTCTCTTGTCTGTCGGAACAGCAAGCGCACAAACCTACCCCACACGTCAGATCACCATGATGGTGCCGTTTGGTGCAGGCGGGTCAACAGATATTGTGGGACGCATCACGGCGCAAGCCATGGCGAAAAACTTGGGCGTGCCCGTTGTTGTTTTGAATAAAGGTGGCGTGGGCGGCACGCTAGGCACTCAGCAAGCCACCACGATGCCTGCTGATGGCTACTCAATATTGATGTCGACCACCAGCACGCTCGTGGTTGGCCCACTCACTAACGACACAGTGAAGTACGACCCGATCAAGAGTTTTGAACATATCGGGATGATCGCCGAAACGCCCTACGTGCTGGTCGTCAGCAATAAGTCAGGTGTCACTTCAGTCAAAGACCTGATCGAGGTTGCCAAGAAAAATCCAGGGAAACTTAATTACGGCTCTGCAGGACAAGGCTCGACAACCCACCTAGCCGCGCTCATGTTTTTGAATGCGACTGGAGTCAAAATGGAACACATTCCCTACAGCAGCAATGCGGACTCAACCAAAGCCGTCATGGCCGATGAAGTCCAGGTGCTTTTCGGCTCCATGCCAGCCGTATTAGCCCAAATTAAAGCGGGTTCAATTAAAGCATTGGCTGTTGGCACGACCACGAGATCAGCCGAGCTGCCTGACGTGCCCACGATGCAACAGGCGGGGGTCGCCGACTATCGCGCTTCATTGTGGCTAGGCTTGTCTGCCCCAGCGAATACCCCAGCAGCGGTGATCGAGAGGCTGAGCAAATCACTAAACGAGGTCATCTCTGATCCGGCAGTGATTAAGCAATTGGCAAACACAGGTGCAGACGCGAAAAAGTTGGCTCAGCCAGAGTTCAAAAAACTGATCACTGATGAATACGCTCTCTACAAGAAAATTGTAGAAGGAATCTCCAAATAATCAGCAAATGGCTGACTATGCTGCCGTTTTGCTAGGCTCGTCTAAGAAACCGCCGGAACGCAGCGTGATCACGAGTGTGTCTCGCCACCCCAATTCAGTCTGTGGCTGAATGGGGGTGGTTTCGTGAATAACCCGCGCGTCATCTAGCAACAACACAGACCAAGGTTCGCTCAAGGTAAAGCGTTGTCCGAAAGGGCTACTCACATCAAACACGCGCGTCTCTCCCCCCTTGACGCCATGGCGATCGATTAAGAAGACCGCCACAAGATCCACGCCATCACGGTGTGCGCCTTCAGGGGTCGGTCTACCGATACCGTCGGTTGTGTCAATCCGAAATGGGTGCGTCTCGACAAACCAGGTCTGCTCGCCCCGCAAACCAGACGCCACACGTCCTAAAAAAGAAAGTAACTTTGACCAAGCCTCTGTCGCAGTCATTGCTGCGTCCAAGGGCGCGAACCACCGCAGCATTCCCCCGTGTAACGCGTTGTACGACAAGGGCTGCCAGTGTGCACGGTCTGTATGTTTTGTTACTTCATCCAGATGAACGAGAAAGCTGCCGTGACGCCGATGCCGGTACCGTCCACCATCTTTGAGGTACTGATCGGGCGGTAGGTCATTCCAGAAAGTGTTGAGACTCAATAGTTCGGAGATCGCGATACCACTTAAGTCGCTGACCGCTTGAGGCGAGAGCACAGCAAACCCCTGCTCTTTGAGCTTGCCCTGCAGGGCAAGCGGTGCAGTTAACGGTGGTGCAAGTAATGTAGTGCTCATCTGCTTCCTAAACGCGCGGCATGGCGGAACTCATGCGCCATCGACACTGGCCTAAGTGCCAAATGTTTTGTATGTCGTCCCGACACACGCTCGCGCCAGAGTTTGAACGACGCGCGCTTGAGCTCGCGACGCATCAACTTTATCACCTCCGCCTCGTTTAAGCCGAACTGCTGGAAAATAGCCTCAAAAGGCGTGCGATCTTCCCATGCCATTTCGATGATTCTGGAAGTGTGGCTCAGCGTATTCAAAATGTGGCTCTTCTCTCTCGATGCGCATGTCAGTATCCCACTCGGGAACGTTGTCACCCAACAAGTCCGCGAAGGGCTGCGATTTAAAAAACTCGATACGCGCCTGTTCGTACTGCGCTTCGAGCCACCCCGTGAAGTCCTCACGCGTGCCACTGTGCCGAAGCGGCGCAGGGGCCACGTAGAACACGGAAACGATATCCCAGACGGACAGTCTTGCTGGTACGCCGCAAAAACAGTGGCCACCCAAAGGACCACGGCGGGAAGACACAAAGCCATGCGCCCGCAACAACTTGAGTAAATTTTCTACATACGACACGGACAGACTCAAGCGTCTCGCCAATTCCTGGGTGGTTAGCGTCGAGGCTTTTGGCAATTTAGCCAATGAAACAACCAAATTTAATGCATGCTTTGCTTCGTTTGCGCTCATGGACGTACTCTCTTTTGAGTAGATTAAAACTGTATGTATGCTGAATTATCTACTATAAATCTATTCAAATAAATGAATATTTGAAAATATCCGTTACAATCTATTCAATACCTACTCAAACTAAATTTAAATTGAAATCACCCATGCAGCAGTATCGGATTGGCGCCATCGCCAAACTCGCGGGCGTGCCCGTTTCTACGCTCAGAGTCTGGGAGTCAAGACACCAAGCGTTGACTCCCATCAAAACCGCAGGGCAGCACCGACTGTACGGTGAAGAAGACCTCTTGCGCGCGACGCTTTTAAGGCAGTTGAGCGATCAAGGCTACGCCATCAGCACAATTGCTCACCTCGATCTCGAGGCGTTAAACGGTCTCCTGCAGAAGCAATCCACCCAAAGAGTGAGCGGGACAACGTCGGGGCACATCCGACATGTCTCGTTAGCGATCGTTGGGCTCGCACTGGCAGGACAGGTCGAGGGAACATCGTTCGCAAAGTATCTACAAAACACCCACCTCGCTGTCACCGGGGTATATCAGAGCGTTGAGTCAGCACGTCACACGCCTCCCTCCTCTTCACCAGACATTTTTTTACTCAAGATCAACACCCTGCACGAAATCGTCGTAAATGACATTTTGCAAGCAGCACGTGCGATGCGCACCAGCCAAATTGTCGTCCTCTACAACTACGGTCGCGAACAAGTCGTGCGCTCGATGCGCGAGCATGGGATGATCGTTCGTCGCGAGCCCTTATCAGACTACGAACTCGCCGAGCTCATCAACTCGGTGCTGGTGGTCGATGCGAGCCAGCAGCTGAGCGAAACATCAACAAGCGCAACGATACCTGCGCGCAAGTACTCTGATCAGGTACTCAAGAAAATCAGTGGGATTTCAACCAACGTTTTGTGTGAGTGCCCTCGTCATGTCGCAGAAATCATCGCCCAGCTTGCTAGCTTTGAGCAATACAGCCAAGAGTGTCTGAACAAAAGCGCTGAAGATGCGCACTTGCATGCGTACTTATGTTCAGTTTCAGGATCTGCGCGTGCGCTATTTGAACAAGCACTAGAAAAAGTTGCTCGACATGAAGGCATTAATCTGAACTCACAAGAATAAAAAACGATTCTTCGCTATAGTGGTCGGACTTGCCAAAAGGACCGTCCCCATGATCTTGGCTACAGCTTTCTTAATTAACACAGCAGTCGTCACAGTGACGATGGTGATTCATTACGAAGCCCTTTTCTGGCTCTCCAAAAAACTACCAAAACTCTGTCAAATCCGCCCGCGCCTGCAGGTCTTGGTGGGAGTCCTGTGCGTGTTTATCGTACACGTGATCGAAATCTGGCTCTTCGCCTTCGCCTTCTATTTCTCAAGCATGATAGAAGGAATGGGTAAGCTCACCGGCAATCTGTCCGAAGGCGGAGGGCTTCTCGACTGCGTCTACTTCTCCTTTGTGACATTCACGACTGTCGGTTATGGTGATGTTGTCGCCGAGGGTCGACTGAGATACCTCGGGGGCATCGAATCGCTGACCGGCATCGTTTTGATCACCTGGTCGGCATCGTTCTTATTTGTTGAGATGCAGCGAAACTGGGCTGACCTGCGCAAACTGAAATAGAGATCACAGCATGCACACAACCTATGACTTTGTCATCATTGGCGCTGGCTCTGCCGGCTGCGTACTCGCCAACCGCTTATCCGCGGACGGAAGACGGACAGTTTTGCTTCTCGAAGCCGGCCCTGCCGACAACAATCCGTGGATTAAGATTCCAGCAGGTGTGCCACGCATCGTTGCTGACCCGCAGATCACTTGGGGCTATCACTCCGAGCCCGAGCCAGGCCTCAATGGTCGCCAGCTGCACTGGCCACGCGGCAAAACCCTCGGGGGTTCGAGCAGCATCAATGGCCATGTCTACATGCGCGGCACCCCAGAGGATTACAACGGCTGGCGTGATGCGGGCAATCCAGGTTGGGGCTGGGACGACGTCCTGCCTCACTTCAAGGCGACAGAGTGTCACTTCGGCGGAGAATCAGCACTCCATGGGTCTCAGGGGGAGCTCAAAGTCTCTGCCTTGCAGGAACCTCACCCGGCGTCCCAAGCGTTTGTGGCCGCCGCTGTAAATGCCGGCATTGAACCAAATGATGACTTTAATGGCGTCAAACAGGCGGGTGTTGGTTACGTCCAACTGATGATTCATCGGGGTATACGTTCGTCTGCAGCCAGGTCTTTTCTTAAGCCTATTCGCAACAGAAAGAATCTGACAGTCGAAGTGAATGCGCTCGTTGAACGCATAGTGATGACCGACAAGCGTGCAACAGGCGTACGCTACGAGCAAAATGGCCAAACCATTGAGGTCACCGCAGGCGAAGTGATTCTTTCGGCGGGTGCAATTAATTCACCGCAAGTTCTGATGCTGTCCGGTATTGGCCCTGCAGATGAGCTGAGTAAACACGGCATCAGCGTGGTCCATCCATTACCGGGCGTGGGACAAAACTTACATGACCATGTGTACGTACATGCGATGGCAAAAGTAAAGCCAGAGTTCTCGGTCAATCATAAAATTTGCAGCAATCTACGGATGATTCCAGATGTACTGCGCTACCTACTCAGCCGTAAGGGACTGTTGAATTCAGCCGCAGCACAAGTCGCACTCTTTGCAAAGTCTGGAGTCAACTCCGACAAAGTTGATCTGCAAATGCAGATGCGCCCCTTCAGCATGCTGGGTGCAGGAGGCATGTTTCAGGCAGACAACTTCCCTGCCATCACGGCCTCCTGTGGTTTGCTTCACGTGCACTCGGCTGGCTCTGTGACGTTGAAATCTGCAGACTTTCGTCAAGCCCCAAAAATGTTCGCGAGCTACCTCACGGATCCACGCGACACCGCACCCTTAGTCTTCGGCTTGCGCCTGATCCGCCGCATTTTTACCGAGCCACCGTTTAGGGATATCTGCACAGGCGAAGCCTTGCCAGGACCCGACAGGAACACAGACGAAGAGCTTATCGCCTACTGTCGTGAACAAGCACAAACGATGTACCACCCGGTCGGCACATGCCGCATGGGTTCAGATGCCCTCGCCGTGGTGGATCAACGCTTGTGTGTTCACGGCATACTAGGTCTGCGCGTCGTCGATGCTTCAGTGATGCCTAAAGTACCCTCGGGTAATACGAGCGCTCCAGTTATTATGGTTGCGAACAAGGCGGCTGAGATGATTATGGAAGACTCTCGCAATTCCTCTCAAAAGAACTGAATCCAGTCATAAACAATAAGATTACGCCCAACGAGACGACTTAAAAATACATAACATATTGATTTAATGAGAATTTAGAGAGCATGCACCACACGACAGAGAGAGGGGCGAGTATTGTTCATTACACAATTAACTGCTACTATTTATTTGTGCGCAGTTGAGGGTATTACCTAGAGCAAAATCTAGCGAACGCTAACACGTAGCTCAAAATTCTTAATCTTGGAGAAAACGGAATCATGCAAACTCAAGCAAACGACCTGAATGTATTAACGAATGGCGCGAAACTGGTGGGCGAGTCTGTGCTCCCAGGTGCAAGTCTTCTAATGGACGGACAGTTTTTAGCTGGTGCAGCACATGCCGCAGTTGGCATTGGCGCACGCATCGCGATCGGCCCAGCAGCTGTGGTATTGGTATGTGCTGATTCGTTCTCGAAATCAGTAACTGACAAGTTCCTGTGGACCCATGTCAAAGATGCAATCGCAGCGCGTAAAGCTGCTCGTGCAGAAAAGGCCGCAGCGAAAGCCGCAGCAGCAGCAGAAGTTCAGGCTGTTTAAAAATATTTTTAGTTTTTGTGAAAAGGGCAGATGAATATTCATCTGCTCTTTTTTTTTGAACCAACCGCTTCGCAACTGCGGATAATCACGTACCGCCTCGAGCACTACGATCCGCTAGCTGGGTAGCTGTAAAGCTGAGTGATTAGCTCGTCAACGTCGCGCTCAAGCACAGCTAGCAATCGCTCACGAGAAATATCTGTTCGCGAGTAGTGCCCCGCAGCGCCACCACTGAGCACACTGCCCTTTGGGTACCAAGCAGCCGCGTAGTGGGTTCCCACTTTATCGAATGGTGTTGAAGTACCAATTTCAAAGGCGTCGCCTAGCGTTGCATTCGCGCGATAAGGCATGATTTTGCTATGTGCCCAACAAAAGGGCGGGGAAAACTTTTTATCTTGTAGCGCAGGCAAGGCCTCATCAAAAATGGCTCTTTGCTCGAGATCAACAAGATCGATTTCCTTAGACATCAGGACATTGCACTGGTACGACCCCTGCCTTCTAGGATTTAGATCAAGGGCATAACAATGTCCGGCACTCGTAATCAAGAAATCTAGTCCAAATAGACCTCGAAATCCGTGTTGTGACAAGTAATTACCGACAGCCTCTGTCATCTCAACGATCATAGAGCGATGCCGCTTGTCAACGCTTGAGGGATAGATGTTACCGAGGTACTGATGACCACGCAAAATCTGATCTGTTATGCACACCACAAGGGTATTATTTTCGCCCAGGACAATTGCACTAGCATTTGGCGCATTCACAATGTCTTTCAATAATCTTGCGGCAATAAAATGATTGCTTTTGTTTAGAGACCGTATGCTTTCAAAATATGACGTCAGTTCGTGACGTGATTCGATCCTTTTGCTATCACTCCCAGCGGAAGAGAATGCAGCTGAAAGAAAAAATGGATATTCAGTATGCTTAGCGTGTAATTCGTCATAGCTCGAATACACCCAAGTATGATTCATTGAAAAACCCAAATGGCGGAAGACATTCAAATGCTCAGCTTTATCATCAAATCTTGCAGCAACGGCAGGATCTGGGCCAAGAACTTTAACCTTTGGATGATCGAAGGCCAATCCGACACTCGTCAGACTGAGCACAAACACCTGTTCTTGTTTAACAAGTAGCTTAGCGATGAGTTCACGAACGAACTCGTTACTACTGAACTGCCTATTTAAGTCATCAGCTGCCAGGACACTAAATGTGTCTGCCGACGGACTCGAAGTCTCAAAACCCGGATCTGGATGCGGCTTGATGACAATGTAATTTTCATCTTCAAACAAGTCGCTATGGCGCGAAGGAAGAACAAAGATCGGCTTAAAATTTACGCCAAATCTCTTTTTTAAATTGGCCTCCCAAATAGGATGTAATGGGTGATAACGATCCGACAAGAGATTGAAGTAATACGCATTTTGATCAGTTAGCAGACTTTCGCTCAACTTCGAAGACATTTGTAAATTCCAATCGAAGAATAGTGAATTACCGAAAGACCAAAGCGAGACACCAATACATGCTCAAGCTTAAGACTAAGACTGAGGCTGCTTGGAAAACCTTGATATCAACGCAGCTCTGACGAGATTTACGACCACAAATCCAGACTGCATGATAATTCCAAAGCAGATAATTCCAACTGCAAATAACATCAAGCGCTGATCAATAGCCTCTATCCGCATCGCGTAACGCACAAGCGTTGCAACACCCTCCGTTACGCCAATTGCGGCACCGGAAGCTGAAGACATAATCAATACGAAATACATTCGCATTAAGTTAGGAAGCAGTTGAAGCGCAGTAATAATCTGCCCGAGTCGCCACTGCCGAACCGATTCTAAAAAATGATCAAAGACGTATGCGACGGCATAAGGCAAGAGCGACAGAACAACAATTGAAACATTGGATAAAGGCCAGGTTGATCCAGCAATGACAATTTGTCTAGGTAGCAGATAAAGCAGACTAATCATCACAAGAAAAGTCGGCATTGCACGAATCAACGCAATAAAGAAGCCTATGCTCTTGCCTACGAAACCTCCTGCCAAACTAAACCCAACGAGTGAACCACCTATTAACAGGCTAAAAAGCAATGTTAAAGAAGCGATCTTGAAATTAACCAGCATCCCACTGGCAAGCGCGCCGATAAAGCCTTGCGGAATAAAACTGAGAATATCATTCACGGACAATCTCCGATTTGGATCCGCGTCTCGCCATCCACTCTCCTGCCTTACCGCACAACCAAACGACCACAAAAACAATGCCCATATAAAACAGCATTAGAAAGATGTATGTTGCGAGCCGAGAGCCTGAAAAGGAACTGATATCAGTCATCGACGTGAGCAATTCGGGTGCACCGATAAAGCTTGCCGCAGGCAACGCCTTACTGGCGTTAACAAGAAAAGCTTGCAACTGAATACGTGAGCGACGCAGTGCTTCAACATAGAGTCCAAGTGAGCGCTCAGGACTACTACCACAGATACTTATGACAGACTCGGAGATAGACTGACCAGCATTTGCGCCATTCATAAGGCCGATCACAAAGATACAAACAGCCAAGCTCAGGCCTACCGAATAAGAGAGGAAGGCCGTAACAAGAACAAGACCAATTACCAATGCTAGAACAAAAGGGGTGGACTGGGCAGCTACGACAATTAAGCTAGTTGGCCAGCGCAGGATCCGGCTCGGTGAACTTAGCGCCCAACCCACAAGGCAGGCAATGAGCAATGTTGCCGTTAACCCGCCGACGAGCAAAATAATTGTGTATAGAACACCCGTCTTAAAAAGAGTCCAGCCCGAGACTGTAGTGAGCCATGGTAACGAAATGTCGACACCCGTGAGGTTTGAAGTAAAAGTTTCAATCTCTTTCACGAAACCGCTGAACCATGTGGGCTTAAGAACGGTATCGAGCGGTGGAAGTATGCATTGCGGGTTGGAGTTACCGATTGAACGATTACAGATATCCTGCGTCCAAGTTTTACGCTGATCTTCAAGAAACTGGGCGTTGATGTTATTGGCCTGTGCGAGCTCGAGCAACTCGCCATCGCGATGCATAATTTGAAATATCAGACTCAAAGCAAGCGCTAAGTCTTTTGCGTTATCTTTTGGGACAGCTGCACCCCAAGGTACGGGAGCAAAACGAAACTTTGTATCAAACTGCTTTGCGAACTCCGGCTTACTGTAAAGCCCAGCAAAATAACTGTCATCATGCGCCGCTAACTCGCACGCACCGGATTCAAGCGCCGCTTGTAACTTAGCCGAACCGTCAAAAAGCATCAGACGAAGGCCTTTGCCGATCAAGCCAGCATTTTGATATGAACCAACCGTCACGCAGACTGTACGGCCAGTCAGTCCACCCCAATCGACGGCTCGAATATCCCGTTCGCCCATGATTTCAGTCATGGAGGCATAGTAATGGGGTCTGACAAAAGTAACCTGACTGTCGCGTTGTGTCGTATGTCCCAAGGTAGAGAGAACAACATCTACGCGTGTCTCAGCGAGCGCACCGATTCTATTCGCTCCCGTGACTGCAACGAATATCGCATCAACGCCTAATTTAGCGGCAATGCGTCTGGCGATATCCACTTCATAACCAGACCACTGACCATCTTTCTCAAATCCGAACCCTGCATACCTTGCGTTCAGCCCGAAACGAATCCGCTTCGCACACAGTACGGTGTGCAACAAATCAGCTTTTTCCAATTTGCAGTTACCGACAGCAGACGAGAGAAGGTTTTTTAACGCGTCATCCGGAGATAGCAATTCTTGAGCCAACCCCGGTTTGCCTGCAGTCAGCAGCACACTCAGGAGGAGAAGAATCCTACAAAACGATCGGGTAAGCACAGTGACATCCAAAATATGTGTTCGATTTGATGCTAACGAAAGCACATCGGATTATTCGTGACCAGCGAAAACGCGTCGGAACTCCACAATATGCACTTCAGCAAACACGTACTCACCGTAAGAAACTATAGACTTACCTACCCTGCCGACAACCACCTCTGGAGCCAGTTTATTCAAGCGGTCCATGGAGTAAGTCAGAAGCCTTGTCATGGCAATTTTTGCCTCAAACCCAGAGGCCTGAAGTATCGCGATAGTCTTAGCGACATCGATAGGGTCAAAGTGGGTAATTAACCCCCAGCCGTCCACCGTTAAATGAGCCGCGAGCCCATTTAGAAATCGGTCAAGCACAGCTCGCCCATCCGGTCCCCCAAAACTCCAGGTCTCGGGACGACCATCGGGTATCGGCTTTTCAAAGGGCCCCTGAGGTAAGTTGGCCACTATGACATCGAATACTCGACCATCTAGCACTGACCACATGTCCCCTGTGTGTAAATCTGCTATGTCTAGATATCCCTCGGCACCCAAGGTTTGTTTACTGACGCCTATTGCGTCAGGCTCGATATCGACACCACTGACCCTCTGGGCACCCTCTTTTGCCAAGGCCGCCAGTACCACTCCGGATCCACAACCAATTTCTAGAGCGGATTTGCCTTTAATGCGGGCACTCTCCAGCCTTATCTGCTGAATGAGCATCGCTGTGTACTCACTAGGACGAAATGCTAAGTTTTTCTTCACTATCGAGATCCAGCCCAAACTCTACTTATGCATAAGAAAACAACACGGCGCTATATTTTTCCACAAAATATCTTGCCTAAAGCTCGCGGGCAAAAGCTTCGCTATCAAAGCTTGAATCGCCAGAACAATCTCTACTTTGCCGTTGACGTTGACGTTGGCGTTGGCGTTGACGTTGACGTTGACGTTGGCATTGGCGCTGGCATTGGCGGTTGACTTTCGTTAAAAATGCTCCGGTACTTCTTTAAAAGCATGAAATACTGATTTTTCTTTCTGGCCTTTTCAATTTCATGTCCGACCTTTTCTTTCAAAAGGGTAGCGCATTTTGAGCGTTTAGAAAAAGCAAAAAACGTATCTATTCGAAATGGATAAGTCGCCAAAACTTGAACCTTATCGCCAATATCACGTCGGTATATTTCCGAGGAGGCAGAGTCCTCATAGGCCAGAATATAGTCGACTTCTCGGGCTAAAAGGCGCCGAAACGACTCTTCAAGCCCGGGCGATCGGCTCAAGTTCAATTCTTTTTCAACAAACGTCCCGAACGTGCTGTCACCAAAGGTCACCCCTGCTCCTGCGACCCCTCTTCTCCCTTTTAAATCTGCATATTGATTGAGCTGGAACTGCTCACCTCGTCGAACTATCACAAATAAAAATTGATAGGCATACGCCGGGTATACATAAGTCAAATAGCGAGCACGATCCGAAGACCAACCCGCAGAAATAATCATATCTACTTCACCTGCCCGCACCGCAGCTAGGGACTCAGCCCAAGTGGGAAAACGCACAATCTTTACGTTTTTAACCCCGGCCGCTTTTAGTGTAATCTGCGCCAGTTCGACCCCAGCGCCAATGAGTTCGCCATCGAGCACCCAAGAAGCAGGAGCATCTCCGGAGGGGCCTGAAATACTAACCGTGTCACAAGTCTGCGCCCATGTGGAGCTGACTAACAGGGTACCGATAATAAAGAGGATCGATCTCATTTTTTTTTCACGAAGGAAGAGGTCATTTCATGCGATTTACGAGAAATCCAAAACACCGCTAATGCTAAGACTTTATCGTTTTTGGCTCGACTAGTACTGCAAGTGTACTGTGATTCCCTCGAAGAATTCGTACCATTTGCACCTAGTTTGCAATCAGTGTCCGCATACTATCAATTATTTGAACGTGCACCTCTTTCATTTTTAAAGATGCGAGCTCATGCGAGCTCAGTAGGGTATCGTCAATTGCAAAATATTGTTAGCAAGCTCTATACTGTATCACCGTGAAAAATGATCCTGAAACCATGCCGCCAAACAAAGCCTCGACCGAGTGCAAGGCGAAACTCGCGACCGAGCTCTTTGAGCGCGAGTCGCATATAGATCCCCCGCAAGGTGCAAAGGATCCCGCACCCAATACTGATAAAAACTTCAGGCGACTCTACGCAGATCGCACAGTACACCAATGGTGTCAATGGGCGACCATGGCCGGATTTGTGCCTATCCCAGCGGTTGATTTGCTATCAATTTCGGCCGTCCAGGCAAAAATGGTGCATCGCCTTTGTCAGATTTACGACAAGCGATTTGAACGTGATGCCATATCGTCAATTATCTCTGGTTTAGTCGGCGGCAGCCTGACCGGCCTAGTGTCAGCAGGATTAGCTTTCACGCTAATAAAAAACATACCTGTCGTTGGCACAACCATGTCAACACTTACGCTTCCCGCCGTCGCTTTCGGAGCAACCCACGCGCTGGGAGCGGTTTTAATTCAGCATTTTGAGAACGACCTAGAAATCTCAGAGCTCTCAGTAAAAGAGGTTGAGCAGTACTTTCTCGATCAGTTCGAGAAAGGTAAAGCTCTCTTTCACAAAAAGAAATTAGCTGATTGAAATGCGCATTGTCACCAGTCCATGGGTGATACGCTCTGCCCCACAGCCGCATGCAAAAAAACGTTTGTTCTGCATTCCCTTTGCCGGAGGCGGGGCCTCTGCATATCGAAAATGGGCTAACGCGCTAGGACCAACCATCGAAGTTTGTCCAATTCAGTTACCCGGCAGAGAGAATCGGTTGCTCGAGCCTGCTTATGATGACTGCCAAGCACTCACCGATGCCTTGTTATCGGCATTACGCCCGTTTTTAGACAAGCCATACTCAATTTACGGTCACAGCATGGGCGCATTGCTTGCCTTTGAACTAGCGCGTCAGATAGAAGAGGTGAGTGATCAAATAGTCAGGCCTGAGCGAGTCTTCGTAGCAGCCCATAGAGCTGCGCACCTGCCTCTACAACGCCTTCCTATGGCTGACCTACCTCAAGAGGCTTTGATAGCGAAGCTTAACGAATATGGGGGATTTTCGAGCGAGGCGCTAAACAGTCCGGAACTAATGGAGCTTTTACTACCCACGATTCGTGCAGACCTTAAGCTGTGCGATACGTACCATTACGAACAAAAAAAAACCTTACGATGCCCACTCGAGGTCATCATAGGCGCCCTCGATCATCAAACTTCAACTGAGACCACGAACCCATGGGCCCTGCAAACTGCGGGGCCAACAAAGATCCACACTATAAATGGGGGACATTTTTTCTTGAACACTCACCTCGAGCAAGTATTACAAATAGTCCGCGCAGGAATGCTTGATTAGTTCAAAAAAAACGGCTCCCGATTATTCGGGAGCCGTTTCACATCAAAAGAGCTTCTCTATAGTTACTTAACTAAAACCGAAGGTGAAGGAGGGATTGAGCCTGCAATTTTGTTCAGTGTTAGCAGCTGCGAGAGCAGTACCATGACGTCTCTCGTGAAGCTTCCATCGCCAGCTGGCAATGAGTAAGTGTCCCCGCGATAGCTAAGCGAAGTGAACGAATTGGAGAGACGTTGATTCTTTTGCACTACAAATAACGGAACTGGTGGGTAGTCGGCAATGGTAAGGTTACCAGATCCACTCAGTAAATCAGGATTAAAAATCTTAACGATCGTGGGCTTCTCTGCGTTTTGCATCGAAACGACATCGCCCAAGAAGTCAAAGACATGGCGTGTCGAACGAAGCTTGATATTGATCAACAGATTTTTTTGCGTACTATCCTGAGTACCCTGCAATAGTTTAGCTAGTTCGGTTGCAGTGCGACTTGCCACCTGTTGCTTGAACTGTTGTTGACAGTACATCGAAGGAGATAAAGACTTTCCGAAGAGGACTTCGCCGTCCGTCCTGTTAAGGCAGAGCCTTGACTGCTGCATCAGGCGAATAAGACGATACTTTTTAGGACGTCCCGGAGTGACGACCTCGTCAACGGTCACACCCGATGCGATTGCCGACGCGAACATTCCCATCGACGCGCGCATCGTTGCCTCATCCATTTCAGGCCCCATGGGCATCTTGAATGGGATCTGCTCAACGGTTAGACCAGCAGCCACCAAGATGTAAAGCGCGCGTTGAAACTGCTCATATTCCTTGCTGCCCGGATCATTAACAAAACTCAACATCACATCTTTGTTTTCATTAACGATATCAATAGATTCGATAACCAGCGAGTACAACACTGATTTCGGAGCCGCCTGGTTAGCAGTCAAAAAGCCTACGATCTGCGGCTCAATCGGCGACAGAAAAGGCTTCATAAATGTGGCGTTATCCAACGAAGACTGCGTAAAGGTGTAACCACCACTTACGTTCATCGATGCGCTAGGAGCATAGTTTGCTAAACCTTGCGCACCAGACCAAGGCTGAAAAAATCCACTAACGGAGCCTGGGTCAGCGCCGTACACTACTCCAGACATTCCCGCAGTCGCGCTAACGTTGCCCGTTCCCATAATCGATGGGATATCCAGGAAACTGACTGGCATTTTTTGAGATGCGCGTACGATGTTAATTAAGATGTTGTCGTTACTGTACGACTCCACCACTTCACGATACGCGGACGACATACTGCGAA
>CAIYWO010000185.1 GCA_903929925.1 uncultured beta proteobacterium
AGAAGCCATTGGCACGCGCCGGGTGCTGGTCTGTTTTGGGATGAAAGCCAACTCAAACCTTGCGGTCCTAAAAGAGTTTGCGCGGCTTGGTAGTGGTTTTGACATTGTTTCGGGTGGCGAATTAGCACGCGTGTTGGCCGCTGGAGCCGACCCTGCGAAGGTTGTGTTTTCCGGTGTCGGAAAGCAAGCGTGGGAAATGCGTGCGGCACTGGATGCTGGCGTGAAGTGTTTTAACGTGGAGTCTGTCCCCGAACTCAAGCGCCTATCGCAGGTAGCTTCTGAGATGGGCAAGACCGCATCGGTGTCCTTGCGCGTGAACCCTGATGTGGATGCGCAAACGCATCCCTATATTTCAACGGGTCTGAAAGAAAACAAGTTTGGCATCGCGATTGAAGAAGCTCCGGCTGCGTATCAACTGGCTGCGTCTCTTCCAGGAATCTCTGTGGTGGGTGTTGACTGCCACATTGGCTCGCAGATTACTGAGGTCGCACCCTACCTGGATGCGTTGGACAAACTGTTGAAGTTGATTGATCAGCTGACCAAGCTTGGCATCACACTCAAGCATCTAGACTTGGGTGGCGGGCTAGGTATTCGTTACGACGATGAAACACCACTTGCGCCTAAAGTGCTGCTCGACAAAGTCTTTGCACAGTTAAAGGCACGGGGCTACGACGGACTTGAGCTTGTGCTCGAACCAGGACGCTCACTTGTGGGTAACGCGGGTGTCTTGCTCACGACGGTCCAATATCTGAAGCACACGGAAGCACGTAATTTTGCGATTGTCGATGCGGCAATGAATGATTTGATGCGGCCTGCACTCTACGAAGCGTGGCATGGCGTTTTGCCAGTCGAGCCGCGCACCGATACCAGCACGCTCTATGACGTGGTTGGACCCGTGTGCGAAAGCGCAGACTGGTTAGCACGTGCACGGCAGCTCGCACTAAACGAAGGCGATGTGCTGGCGATTGAGTCAGCTGGGGCATACGGCTTTGTGATGGCCGGGAGTTACAACAGCCGTCCCCGCGCAGCAGAGGTGATGGTCGATGGCGACAAATACTATGTTGTGCGCCAACGCGAGACCTTTGCCGATCTGATTCGCGGCGAGAGCTTCTTGCCTTAAACGTTGCGGTTTTTAAGTCCTGCGGTTTAACGTGACCGCAGGTAAGAAAATAGCATCGGCAATGTAAGCGACAGGCCGGCCGCCACGACCAGTGCAATGCCGGCCAACGAAGACAGTGTCGGCATCTGGCCAAACAATAATTCGCCGTACAACACGGCAAGCACTAGCTGAAAATAGTTAAGCGGTGCTAGTGTGGATGCGGGTACGAATTTATACGCGTAAATCAACGCGTATTGACCGAGGCCACCACATAAACTCATCAGGACAATCCAGGCCCAGTCTGTCGGGGTGGGCCAAAGTGTTGGCCAAAAGAATAGGATCGTGACTGCACCAAGACACCAACTCGTGCCGGCAGCATAGACAAAGATTTGTTCGCTCTCCGCACGATGGGCAAGCTTGCGTGTAAAGATTTGGACGAGTGCAAAGCTCGTCGCAGAAGTCAGTAAGAGGGCGGTTCCAATTAAAGAGATCTCGCCACTGCCGGGTCGAACAATGAACAGCATACCTATCATGCCGGCACCAAGCGCCAGATATTGTTTCAGGCCCACTTTCTCGCCAAGCATGATAGGTGCAAAAATCAGAACGATGAGTGGCGACACAAAATAGATCGCCGTCGCTTCTGCAAGCGGCATGTACTGCAGGCTTGGCATAAAGGCCGTACCAGAAATGCCAAGCAAGGCGCCGCGTAATAACAGGAGCTTGCGCTCTGGCAAGGCGACATGCAAGCTGTGGCCCTTGATCAACAGTGCGCTGAACGCCAATACAACAATGACCGTATAACGCGACAGATTCACCAGCGGTGGCGAATACACATGAACGAGGCTTTTTGCCAACGCATCGAGCGTAGCGAACATCGTGATCGCAAATAGAAAGAATCCACAGCCTTTTAACCACTCCAGCGGCTGGGGAGTTAAAAGAGCGGCTTGCGGAATCGGCGGCGTAGACATGTTTGCTTACTTAGAGGCGCGGTAAAGCGGCCACA
>CAIYWO010000186.1 GCA_903929925.1 uncultured beta proteobacterium
CGGGGGCTCTACCCGCAACGGTCGCGACTCAGAATCGAAACGTCTAGGCGTTAAAGCCTACGGCGGCGAGCTGATCCCGGCCGGTTCGATCATCGTGCGTCAGCGCGGTACAACGTTTCACCCCGGTACCAATGTCGGTATCGGCAAGGATCACACTCTTTATGCGTTAACCGACGGTCACGTTAAGTTTGCAGTCAAAGGCAAGCTGAGCAAATCGACCGTATCGATTATCGCGGCTGAGTAATCCGCGAGTCAGTCCTAAAAGCCCTGTCGCACGCGGCAGGGCTTTTTATTTAACGGTAACTACCTATGAAATTCGTCGACGAAGCCACTATTGAAGTCATTGCCGGGAAAGGTGGCAACGGCTCGCACAGCTTTCGCCGCGAAAAATTCATCCCCAAAGGTGGGCCAGATGGCGGCGATGGTGGGAAAGGCGGTAGCGTTCTTGCAACCGCCGATCGCAACATCAACACACTGATTGATTTCCGTTACGCCCGCAAGCATGTAGGCCGCAACGGGGAGCACGGTCGCGGAGCGGACCAATATGGCGCAGCGGCTGATGACATCACACTGCGCGTACCTGTTGGAACCATCATTTTTGACGCCGAGACCGGCGAAGAGCTCTTCGACATGACGCGCCATGGCCAACAGGTTGTGCTGGCTGCGGGTGGAGCTGGCGGACTCGGTAACGTGCACTTCAAATCCAGCGTGAATCGTGCACCGAAGCAATGGACGCCCGGAAAAGAGGGTGAGCACCGACGCTTGCGGATGGAGCTCAAAGTTCTTGCAGACGTGGGCTTGCTTGGCATGCCCAATGCCGGCAAATCAACGCTAATCAGCCGCATATCGAATGCCAGACCAAAGATTGCGGACTACCCCTTTACGACCCTGCACCCAAACCTCGGTGTTGTAAGAACCTCTGAATCACGCAGTTTCGTTGTCGCAGATATTCCAGGGTTAATTGAGGGTGCCTCTGAGGGCGCGGGGCTTGGTCATCTTTTCTTGCGGCATTTGTCACGGACGCGTATTTTGTTGCACATTGTCGATGTGTCTTCGCACGATCCCGACGAGGATGCGGTTGCACGCGCAGTAGGCGAGGCACGCGCTATCGTCGAAGAGTTGCGCCTGTATGACGAGACGCTCTACAACAAGCCACGCTGGCTCGTGCTGAATAAACTGGACATGGTCCCGAATCCAGAAGACGTGAAAAAGCGCTTCTGTAAAGAATACAAATGGAAAGGTCCTGTGTATGCGATCTCTGCCCTTTCTGGCGATGGCACACAACAATTGATCTGGGATTTACAAGACGCGATCGACGCCTATCGTCAAGAGGATAATATTGCGGAAGATAAAGCGGACGGCACCTATATCGCAGAGGATCCACGTTTTGACGAAACCCGAAGCGATGGGCCCGCCCCCAATACCGACTAAGCACCGTCACCAGCCATGACCGCCTCCTCCCTGCAAGTCTCTGTCATCGCCTCCACCTCGCGCATTGTGTCCAAGGTGGGGTCCTCACTTGTCACAAACGATGGCAAAGGCTTAGATCGCGAAGCCGTTGCGCACTGGGCCGGACAAATCGCCGCCTTACGGCAACAGGGCAAGCAAGTTGTACTCGTATCAAGCGGCGCGATCGCCGAAGGCATGGCGCGACTCGGTTGGGACAAGCGCCCAACCTCAATGCATGAATTACAAGCGGCCGCAGCTGTCGGACAAATGGGTTTGGCACAAGCCTACGAAGTCGCGTTTGCCAAGCACAATCTGCGCACGGCCCAAATTCTGCTTACGCACGAAGACTTGGCAGACAGACAGCGTTATCTCAATGCACGCTCGACCCTCTTCGCCTTATTACGACTCGGCGTCGTGCCCATCGTCAACGAAAACGATACTGTCGCAACCGACGAAATCGCTGTCGGTGATAACGACACCCTTGGTGCACTTGTTACCAACCTCATTGAAGCAGACGCCCTCATCATCCTGACTGATCAGCGTGGGCTCTACGATTCAGATCCACGCAAGAACCCCGATGCCAAATTTGTGGCCCATGCACGTGCCGGGGACTTAAGCCTTGAAGCGATGGCAGGCGGGACGGGCTCGGGTATCGGCAAGGGCGGAATGCTCACGAAAATACTGGCGGCAAAACGTGCGGCGCGCAGCGGCGCACATACGGTGATCGCTTCCGGACGCGAGCAAGACGTTATGGTTCGCCTGGCCGCCGGCGAATGCATTGGCTCAGAACTGCGTGCCGAGCTTCCTGTGCTGTCTGCCCGAAAACAATGGATGGCCGATCACCTCAGGCTACGCGGCCAGCTTGTTCTGGATACGGGCGCGACGCGCGCCTTGCTTGAAGAAGGCAAAAGCTTGCTGCCAATCGGTGTCAAAGAGGTCAGGGGTGAGTTTGAAACAGGCGATGTGGTTGCCTGTATCGACCCGACCGGCAAGGAATGCGCACGCGGCCTGGTGAACTACTCCGCTTCTGACGCGCGCCGAATCATGGGTCAACCCTCTGCCAATATCGCGGATATTCTAGGTAGCATCTCAGAAACCGAACTGATGCACCGCGACAATCTGATTATTCTGGACTGAGTTCTTAGGGATTCTGCTCCCAAACGCAGCAAGAAGCCCTATACTTTGCACCATTATGCGGGGGTACTTGGCAAGTCGCCAGGTTGAGAGAGTCCCTTCGTACCAGTACGGATAATGCCGATGCTGGGAGCGCATTCCAGCATCTCTGGAATAGGTCCCGATTCGGCTCCAATCAATTATTTGGAGCGATTCTATGAATGCCAACCCAAAATTTCTAGCTGCTACCGCCGAAGTGGATGCGGCCGCAGTTGCACCCTTACCTAAATCGCGCAAGATCTACGAAACAGGGTCACGCCCCGATATCCGTGTGCCCTTTCGCGAGATCGAACAGGAAGACACCGCCACCTCCTTCGGTGGCGAAAAAAACCCTCCGCTCACTGTGTATGACACGAGCGGCCCCTACACGGACCCAAGCGTAAAAATCGACATCCGTCGAGGACTGCCAGAACTGCGTCGTGCTTGGATAGACGAGCGCGGCGACACAGAATTGCTTGCAGGACCGA
>CAIYWO010000187.1 GCA_903929925.1 uncultured beta proteobacterium
CACATCAGCGGCTGCGGCGTCGCCGCGAAACGGCAGCGCTTTCATTGTGGTCCCTGCATCGACCCGCGTAAACGCGCCGCTATAGGTGCGCGCAAGCGTGCCTCGAAACGCTTTGACAAGCGCTGCGCGTTGTTCGGGTGTAGCGTCCCGCCAGTTTCGCCCAGCAGCGAGACGGGTGGTTTTCTCAAAATTGACGTACGGCAGAATCATTTCGTCGACAATCTGATTAATCCGGGCGGTGTCTCCAGCTTTGACCGCTGCATCAGCCTTAAGCGCCGCCAGGACTTGGTCCGCAACTTGCTGCACGAATTCGTTCGGCGCACCCATGGCGTCTGGTTTGGTTTGCGCTTGCGCCGCGACACCAAAGCTTAGGCTCAACATAAAAGCGATCGTTACAGAGAGACGCGAAAAAGAGAGAGTCATGATGATCGTACCTTGCTATTTTTTGTCAGGAATACCCAGTGATTTTTTATCTGTCGCTTCTGCTTCAAAATCATCGTAGTTCGGCAGAGCTTCAGCGTCGGCTCCCGGGCCGCGCACCTGAGCGCTGCGACGCTTCAGATACGCGTCACGAATGAAGCTGTAACGGTCAAGCGCGGTACGGTCAATTACGTTAGAAATATCGAGAAGCGCTTCGCGCCGGACGACTGCTTCTAAACCATAAAGTGAGTTTCTCAGGTCAATGTTGCTGATGGTCGAGCCCCACCCGACTTGATTGACATAAAGATCAACGATTTTTCCTGAGCCGTCGCGCAGCGTCGATGAGCCGATAATTGGCAGTACAACGTATGGACCCGAGCTGACTCCCCAAACGCCGAGCGTGACGCCGAAGTCGTTCGGAATGCGCTGTGCACCGCGTGCACTCGCAAGATCAAGACAGCCGCCCAGCCCGGCCGTGGTGTTCAATAAAACGCGACCCATCGTATTGAGTGTATCCACTTGACGACCTTGTATTGCGCTATTGAACATCGACCAGACATCACCAATATTCAGAAAGATATTGTAGATACAGGTGCGTACCGGCTGCGGTGTAATAAAGGCATAGGCCTCGGCAACGGGTTTGAATACCGCTCGATCAATGGTTTCATTGAACTCAAACATCGCACGGTTGGAAGCCTCGAGTGGATCGACAGGGTTCGCACTGCCAACGGGTGTGGTGGTGACACAACCTGTCAAGGCAGTCAGGCAGAGTGCGCTGATCCAGCGAATTAGAGAGATCTTGTTCATGTTGTGACGGCGCTACTTTGCCGCAGGAGGCGTTGTTGCCTGCGGGCTGCCTTGCTTTTCTGCCTGCCCGTAGAGGAATTGACTAATAAGGCTTTCAAGGACGATCGCACTCTGTGTCATTTTGATCGTCGCGCCGGCAACCAGATTAGCATCATCGCCGCCCGGCTCTAGGCCAATGTATTGTTCCCCGAGCAAGCCTGAAGTCAGAATTTTTGCCGAGGAATCTAATGGAAACTGATAAGCCTTTTCCATTTGCAGCGTCACGACCGCTTGAAAACTTTTTTCGTCGAGAGTGATTGACGCAACGCGCCCCACCACGACGCCGGCGCTCTTGACGGGCGCGCGTACTTTTAGTCCGCCGATGTTGTCGAACTTTGCTGTCAAGGCGTAGGTCGGCGCGAAAGAAAAACTACTGAGATTGCCTGCACGCAGTGCGAGAAAGGTTAGCGCGATTGCGCCAAGCAACACAAAGAGCCCTACCCACCAATCAGTTTTTTCATTGGACATTTTATGACTCCGGAATTAGTTGCTGAACATCAAAGCGGTCAGCAGAAAATCGAGACCAAGCACAGCGAGTGAGCCCGCGACAACCGTGCGTGTTGTGGCACGCGCGACACCTTCAGGTGTGGGCCGGGCTTGCCAACCTTCGAAGAGCGCGATCAAGGTAACGGCGACACCAAACACGACACTTTTGATCACGCCATTCATGACGTCTTTCCAGACATCGACTCCGCTTTGCATTTGAGACCAGAAGGCACCGGTATCAATACCGATCATCAGTACCCCGACAATCCAGCCACCCAGAATACCGACCATCGAGAATACGGCAGCCAGAATTGGCATGGCAATGACGCCCCCCCAAAAACGTGGGGCCAATACTCGACGTACCGGATCGACGGCCATGACTTCCATGGCGGCGAGTTGCTCGCCTGCCTTCATTAAGCCGATTTCCGCCGTGAGCGACGTGCCTGCTCGGCCGGCAAACAGTAATGCCGTGACTACCGGGCCGAGCTCGCGAGTGAGTGACAGTGCCACAAGCAAGCCGAGCGCCTCTTCGGAGCCGTAGCGATTGAGCGTGTAATAGCCTTGCAAGCCCAAAACGAAGCCTACGAAGAGACCAGACACGGCAATAATTAATAACGAATGGTTGCCAATGAAATGAATCTGCTGAGACACCAGACGCGGTCGTTTGAGTGCAATACTACTTACTGCAAGTAAGCGCATAAAGAACCGCGTGAATACGCCAAGGCCGATCACGCGTGTGCGTACCGCTGCTCCGAGGGCGGAGAGGCCGCGTGGCGATGTCATTGCGCGATTCCTTGTCGGCTCAGCCAAGATTCAAAGGCAGGCGTGCTTGGATATTCGAACGGAACAGGTCCGTCCGGGTGTCCGTTTAAAAATTGTTGCACGTAAGGGTCGGTCGACGCGTGCAGCGTGGCAGGGGTGCCGTGAGCTTTGATGCAGCCCTGGCCGACTAAGTAGACTTGATCTGCAATCGCGAATGATTCGGCGATGTCGTGGGTGATCACGACGCTCGCGCAGCCAAGACGATCCGAGAGACTGCGAATGAGTCGTGCCGTAATACCTAACGAGATGGGATCCAGCCCTGCGAAAGGTTCGTCATAGAGAACGAGCTCAGGCTCAAGAATAACGGCGCGTGCCAAGGCTACGCGACGAGCCATTCCGCCCGAAATTTCAGAAACCTTTAGATGTGCCGCGCAGCGCAAGCCTACGGCCTCCAAGGTGTTGAGTACACGCGTGAGCATGTCGGCTGGCGTGAGCTTGGCGTGCTCGTGCAGCGGAAAGGCGACGTTCTCAAAGACATTTAAATCAGTGAAGAGGGCACCTTGCTGAAATAAAACCCCCATGCGCTGCCTCAAGCTTTGCAGTTGACGAGCATCGGTACGCGCCAGGTCTTGATCGAATAACGTCACAACGCCTGCACGCGCCCGTAACTGTCCTGTCGCAGCACGCAGCAATGTTGTTTTGCCTGAACCGGAGCCCCCCATCATGGCAACAACCTGGCCACGAGAGACCTCGAGCGAAATATCGCGCAACACGGTGAAATCACCATAGCCTAACGAGACGCTATCTAGGCGCAGCACCGGATTGTTGGAGGCGGAGGCGGGCGAGGGCATGATGAGCCAAAAGGATCGGGTCTTCGCCGTAGAGCTCACTCAGAGCTTGTCGGCAGTCTGTGGGGGCATTGTAGCCCCGAGAGCGTGTTCTCTGCGACGCCATTGCAGAGTCTGAGAGGTCTTTAGCGCGGCTGGATGTTGGC
>CAIYWO010000188.1 GCA_903929925.1 uncultured beta proteobacterium
GGGTTACCTGCAGGCCACGCGATTCGAGGATGGCGGCCAAAGACGCGGCGGCAATGCCCTTGCCTAACGAGGACACCACACCACCTGTGACAAATACGAATTTGGTCATGTGATCAACGCCCTGTTTAATGGGGCGCATGCGGGAAATTTGGATTATACCCGCCCAAAGGCTTTGTGCGTTGCAGCAACCACTCTAAGGCAGCGCCACTCACTTTCGGCGCGAGCCGGCGTTGGACTTCCGCGTGATAAGCATCAAGCCACGCCAATTCGTCAGGACGCATTTGCGCTACATCGATGCAGCGAGTGTCAATTGGGCATAGTGTGAGGGTTTCAAACTGTAGAAACTCGCCAAATTCGGAAGTTCCAGCCACCTGATTGCACACGAGATTCTCAATCCGAATCCCCCAGCGGCCCGGGCGATACAGACCAGGCTCGTTAGAGGTAATCATTCCGGGCTGCATGGCAGTGTGCGGCGCAGGTGCGGCGCGATAAGAAATCACTTGAGGTCCCTCATGGACGTTCAAGTAGTAACCCACTCCGTGGCCCGTTCCGTGACCATACTCCACCAGTCGCGCCCAAAGCGGTGCGCGCGCCACGGCATCCAACATCGGTGACGCCACCCCTGTCGGGAAACGGAGCCTCGACAAGGCGATCATTGCCTGCAGCACAGCGGTGTAGTCCGCTTTTTGTTCTGCATTGACGTGACCGATCGGCACAACCCGGGTGATATCCGTTGTACCGCCTAAATATTGACCACCTGAGTCAATGAGTAACAGCCCATTGCCTTGAATTCGCGCATAGGATTGTGGGGTCGCACGGTAATGTGGCATGGCGCCATTAGCATTAAAGGCTGCGATCGTGCCAAAACTGCGCGATATAAAGCCTGGTTGTTGCGCCCTTAAATCGGTTAAGCGCTCATCCACCATGAGTTCATTAAGTTCGGTGTCCTCGGCACGAGTAATCGCTTGCTCGAGCCACGCAAAAAACGCACATAACGCGGCGCCATCTTGCTCCATCACGCGACGCACATGGCCTAGCTCATGCTCAGTCTTTTGCGACTTGAAGAACGTGCTTGGATTGATCGCACGCACCGTGTGCGCAACCACTCGATCAATCAGCGCGCACGTCGTGCGTGCCGGATCAAACAGGACCGTGTCTGTGGGTGGCAATTTTGCCAGTTCACTGCCTGCCGAATCATACGGACGAACTTCAACACCATCGGCAGCAAGAGTACGCGCTAGCGTGCAATCCACTTTCCCGGGTAAGACGTACAGCGTTACGCCTTCCAAACCGACAAGCACGTGCGCAAGAAAAACCGGATTAAACGAGACGTCACTGCCGCGCAGATTTAATAGCCAAGCAATATCGTCCAACGTCGATAACAGATGCCATTGCGCACTTTTTTCTTTCATGACGGTACGCACACGGGCAAATTTTTCAGCGCGCGACTGTCCAGCAATATCGATCGACAAGTCACGAACTGGTGCGCTCGGCAATGCGGGTCGTGTTGTCCAACATTGACCGGGAAGATCTTGATCAATCACAAGCTTGATCTGACGCGGCTCAAACGCAGCGAATAAGGCCTCACGCGCCAATAGGCCGAGCGCCCTACCGTCGACGGCGACCACGGCCCCTGCGGGCAGATGCTCGGCGAGCCATTGCGTATGTGCCGGATCCGTTGCCACACCAATCTTCATCAGTGTGACGGGCGACCCGACAAGCTCAGCCTCAGCCTGAACCCAATAGCGACTATCAACCCAAAGGCCGGCGAAGGTCTCGGTCACAACTACTGTTCCGACCGAGCCAGTGAAACCCGTGAGCCAAGGACGCAATTGCCAGTAGTCAGGTAAATATTCAGACAAATGCGGATCAGCGGAGGGTATCAGGCAAGCCTGCACACCAGCGGCTTGCATAACGGCTCTTAGGGCCGCAAGGGACCCGATGGGTGTCTGACTCATTTGACTGGCTTAGAGAATTTGGCGCGCAGGAACGCGATAATGCCCGGCAAAATTGAAAGAAAAATAATGAACAGAATTACCAATGTCAGATTGTCTCGGACAAAGGGAAGATTTCCAAACCAGTAGCCGGCGACCGTCAATGACACGACCCAGATGATGGCGCCTGTCACATTAAAAAATACAAACTTTTTGGGATCGTACTTAGCGAAACCTGCAACGAAGGGAGCCATCGTCCGAGCGAAGGGAATGAAGCGCGCAATGATCACCGTTTGACCACCGTAACGATCATAAAATCCTTGTGTGTAGGCTAAATGCTTGGGGTTCACCAAGTTCGTTCGCGCGATGAGTGCCGCGCCAAACCAACGGCCCACAGAGTAGTTCACCGCATCGCCCACGATTGCCGCCGTCGTCAGCAACGTTATCAGAAGATAGATATCCATTTTGCCCATTGCGCAAATCGCACCTGCGACAAACAGCAAGGAGTCTCCGGGCAAAAACGGCATGAAAACCAGACCGGTTTCAGAGAAAATAATGACAACTAAAAGGACGTAGATCCAAACACCGTAGGACTCGATGAACTGCAACATTGTTTTATCAATGTGCAGCAGTAAATTAAGCAAACTGGTGAAGAGATCCATGTAAAAGTCCTAGGTGTGCGAATCGTGATGCCGATTGTAGCGAAACCTCGCCACATCCCCACGATACGCCACCTAGACTTAGGGACAAATCAAACTGCAGATACGTCGAGTTTGGCAGCCGTCTTAGCCTTAATCTCGTCGACCGTCACCCCGGGTGCAAGTTCGAGCAACTTCAAACCATTAGGTGTGACTTCCATTACGCCGAGATCGGTGATTACCATGTCGATTACGCCAACGCCAGTCAACGGCAACGTGCACTTGGGCAATAACTTGAGGTCAACCGTACCGTCTTTTTTATGCGCGACATGCTCCATTAGCACAATCACACGACCCACGCCAGCAACCAAGTCCATGGCGCCGCCCATGCCCTTAACCATCTTGCCTGGGATCATCCAGTTCGCCAGGTCACCTTGCTCGGAGACTTGCATCGCACCAAGAATTGCGAGATTGATTTTTCCGCCACGGATCATTGCAAACGAATCCGCTGACGAAAAAATTGACGAGCCAGGCAAAGTCGTGACCGTTTGCTTACCCGCGTTGATCAAATCTGGATCGACTTCACTCTCAAGCGGAAACTGACCGATACCGAGCAAGCCATTTTCGGATTGCAGCCATACTTCGATCCCCTTTGGTACGTGGTTCGCAACCATCGTTGGCAAGCCGATACCAAGGTTCACGTAAAAACCATCTTTGAGTTCACGTGCTGCGCGCGCAGCCATCTCATCACGAGTCCATGCCATGATTTTTTCTCCTTAGCTCGCTGCGCGAACGGTACGTTGTTCGATGCGTTTTTCGGGCGTCGCATTGATCACAATGCGATGTACATAGATTCCAGGCAGATGGATGTTTTCGGGCTCGAGTGTGCCGTTCTCAACGATCTTCTCAACCTCAACAACCGTAATCTTTCCAGCCATCGCAACAGGTGGATTGAAGTTGCGTGCTGTTTTGCTAAAAATTAAGTTGCCGCTGCGATCAGCGATATACGCCTTGACCAGAGAAACTTCAGGCACCAGGGCGCGTTCCATGATGTACTGCTCGCCATCGAATTCGCGGATTTCTTTGCCTTCCGCTACAACGGTGCCTACACCCGTTTTCGTAAAAAACGCGGGGATCCCTGCCCCACCTGCACGCAGGCGCTCAGCCAGGGTGCCTTGGGGAGTAAATTCGAGCTCGAGTTCACCCGCCAGATACTGGCGCTCAAACTCTTTATTTTCACCAACATAGGACGCCACCATGCGACGCACTTGTCGCGTGTGCACC
>CAIYWO010000189.1 GCA_903929925.1 uncultured beta proteobacterium
CTGGTTGGACTAATCGCCATCGCTGCTGTGCCGTGGTTCTCAACCGTGGCGCTTTAGATCTCATTCTCTAAAGCCCACGGTACCGTGTGTAAGCGATTAACGCTTACGCACGGGCGGCAAATCGGTGCAATGCCCTTCAGCAGCTTCGGCGGCAAGCCCAACCGACTCCCCAAGCGTTGGGTGAGGATGAATCGTTTTACCAATGTCGACAGAGTCAGCACCCATCTCGATGGCTAAGGCGACTTCGCTGATCAGATCACCGGCGTGCGTGCCGACGATGCCACCCCCCAGAATCTTATGGGATGTCGCATCAAACAACAGCTTCGTAAAGCCCTCATCGCGACCATTGGCAATAGCGCGACCAGACGCAGCCCACGGAAACAAGCCTTTTGTCACCGCGACGCCCTGCTGAGCCGCTTGTTCCTCAGTGAGGCCTACCCAAGCAACCTCTGGATCGGTGTACGCAACCGACGGAATAACGCGGGCATCAAAGAAGCTCTTTTGCCCCGCAGCAACCTCTGCCGCCACATGCCCTTCGTGAACCGCCTTGTGGGCAAGCATCGGCTGGCCGACGATATCGCCGATTGCAAAGATGTGCGCAACATTCGTGCGCATCTGGCGGTCGACCTCGATGAAACCCCGATCGGTCACTTGCACACCTGCTTGCTCTGCAGCGATCTTCTTGCCGTTCGGCGTGCGACCGACCGCTTGCAGCACGAGATCGTAGCGCTGCGGCTCCGCAGGCGCATTCGCACCCTCAAACTTGACGTAGATACCGTCCTTTTTGGCTTCAGCTGAAACCGTCCGCGTGCCCAACATAATATTGTCAAATCGCGGGGCATTAAGTTTTTGCCAAACTTTGACGAGATCTCGGTCGGCGCCCTGCATGAGGCCCTCTTGCATCTCAACAACATCTAGGCGTGCGCCGAGTGCGGAATAGACCGTCCCCATTTCTAAACCAATGATCCCGCCGCCAATAATCAACATTCGCTTTGGGATACTGCGCAATAGAAGCGCACCTGTCGAGTCGACAATACGATCATCGGCAGGCAAGAAGGGAAGCTTCACCGACTGACTACCCGCTGCGATGATCGCTTGAGAAAACTTGACAATCGACGCACCTGCGTCTGAGGCAATGCTGAGGTGATTGGGGCCGACGAACGAACCACTACCTTGCAGTACCGTGACCTTACGCGCGCGCGCCATACCGGCTAAACCACCCGTCAGTTTGCCAATGACGCCATCTTTAAACGCTCGGAGCTTATCAAGATCAATCTTGGGTGCACCGAAGCTAATGCCATGCGCGGCCAACGCTTGCGCCTCTTCTAGGACGGCTGCTGTATGCAGCAGCGCTTTTGAAGGAATACACCCCACATTCAAGCAAACACCACCCAGTGTGGCGTAACGTTCAATCAGAATAACTTTGAGCCCTAGGTCAGCAGCACGAAATGCCGCAGAATAACCGCCTGGGCCCGCGCCTAAAACAACGAGGTCACACTCGTGGTCAACCGTACCTGAAAAACTAGCCGCATTGACCGTAGCAACAGCAGGAGTCTGCGTTGGTATTGGGCTCGGGGCTGATACAGCCGGTGCCGGTGGTGCAGACGGTGCCGCCTGCGCTGCGCTTGCTGCTGCGGCGATCTGCGCGATGACCGAGCCTTGCTTGACCTTATCCCCGACTTTAATAGAGAGCTGCGTCACCACCCCAGCGTGCGAGGACGGAATCTCCATCGAAGCCTTATCTGATTCGACCGTAATCAAACTTTGATCGACGCGCACCGAATCGCCAACTTTGACCAACAGCTCGATAACTTCCACGGTATCGAAATCACCGATATCCGGGACCGTGATATTGATTGAATCGCTCATGCTGATTCCTTAAAGTGCGATGCGACGGAAATCCGCCAGCAAGGTGCAAAGGTAGGCGTTAAAGCGTGCTGCGGCTGCGCCATCAATCACACGATGGTCATACGACAATGACAACGGCAATGTGAGTTGTGGGCCAAACTGCTTGCCATCCCAAACAGGCTTCATGAACGACCGCGACACACCAAGAATAGCGAGCTCAGGCGCGTTGATGATCGGGGTGAAGTGCGTACCGCCAATGCCACCCAGAGAAGAAATTGAGAAGCATCCGCCCTGCATCTCAGCGGGTGAAAGCTTACCGTCTCGGGCCTTCTTCGCGAGATCACTACTTTCTTGGGCGAGCTCGATGATGCCCTTCTTGTCAGCATCGCGAATAACAGGCACAACCAGGCCATTTGGCGTATCGGCCGCAAAACCTATATGAAAGTACTGCTTAAGAATCAGTTGGTCGCCATCAATCGACGCATTGAATTCAGGGAACTTCTTGAGCGCCGCAACGCACGCTTTAATCAAGAACGCCAGCATTGTGACTTTGACACCTGACTTCTCGTTCTCTTTGTTGAGCGACACACGCAGTGCCTCAAGATCCGTGATGTTCGCCTCATCGTTATTCGTGACGTGTGGGATCATCACCCAATTACGATGCAAGTTCGCACCGGA
>CAIYWO010000190.1 GCA_903929925.1 uncultured beta proteobacterium
CGCGAAATGCTCAAGGTGTTGCACGGAGATCGTGTGTTGGTTAAACCGACAGGCGAGTACCGGGGGAAACCTGAAGCGACGATTGTCGAAGTTATTGAGCGCCGCACCAATAAATTAGTTGGTCGTTTCCTCAATGAGCGCGGGATGACGATTGTTGTGCCTGAAGATCAGCGCATCAAACATGATGTCTTGATTCCCCCAGGCGATACCGGTGGTGCGCAACACGGTCAGGTGGTCTCTGTTGAGATTATTGAACAGCCCACACGTCACTCTCAGCCGTTGGGACGCGTGGCAGAAATTCTTGGCGAAATCGATGACCCCGGCATGGAGATCGAAATCGCGGTTCGTAAGTTTGATGTGCCTGTCGATTTTCCGGATGCGGCGCTCAAGCAAACCGACAAGTTACCTGATGCAGTTCGTCGTAGTGATTTAAAAGATCGCGTTGATTTGCGTGACGTGGCGTTCATCACCATCGATGGCGAGGACGCTCGAGACTTTGACGATGCCGTTTATTGCGAACAGGTGGATCTGGGCTCAGGGCGTAAGCGTCCTGCCTGGCGAGTGCTCGTCGCGATCGCAGACGTGAGCCACTATGTCACGCCGGAAGATGCGCTCGATGATGCGGCGCGCGAACGTGGGACAAGCGTGTATTTTCCGCGCCGTGTGATTCCGATGTTGCCAGAAAAACTATCCAACGGCCTGTGTTCGCTCAATCCTCAAGTGGACCGTTTAGTGCTTGTCTGCGATATGGTGATTCCGCTCACCGGTGCGAAGGCTGGCACGGTGGCGGCCTATCAGTTTTATAACGCGGTGATTCACTCTCACGCGCGCACGACTTACAACCAAGTCTGGGAATCGCTGCAGCAACCGCAAGGGCCAGCGGCACGTAGCTTGTCGCATGTCTTGGCACACATACAGGATTTGTATTCGGTTTTTCAGTTGTTGGCTCAGGCACGCAAAGAGCGCGGCGCGATTGATTTCGATACCGTTGAAACAAAGATTATGTGCAACGAGCTCGGACGCATCGAGAAGATCGTCGGCGTGACGCGTAATGACGCACATAGACTGATTGAAGAGTGCATGCTCGCCGCTAATACGTGTGCGGCGGACTTTATGTTCCGAAGCAAGCACATTGGCCTCTACCGTGTGCATGAGGGCCCAACCCCCGACAAGCTGCAGTCCTTGCGCGAATTCTTGCGCACGCTCGGTTTGCATCTCGGTGGCGGTGCGGATCCGACAGCCAAGGATTATGGCGAACTGCTCGCGCGTGCGCGCGCCAGACCTGATTATCAGTTGCTGCAAACCATGTGTCTCAGGTCAATGCAGCAAGCGATTTATGGACCAGATAACGCAGGCCACTTTGGTTTATCTTATCCGGCATACACCCATTTCACGTCTCCGATTCGGCGTTATCCAGACTTGGTGACACATCGCGTGATTAAGGCGCTGCTTAAAGGTGAGCGCTATCAGCCTGTTTTGCATGGCCTGGTGTCCGCACCAGGTGCAACGCAACGCGAGCACGAGCACGACCTATGGGAACGACTTGGTTTGCTATTGTCTGCAACAGAGCGTCGAGCAGATGAAGCCTCGCGTGATGTCGAAGCGTGGCTGAAGTGCTGGTTTGTCAAAGAACGCGTGGGCGAAACCTTTAGCGGAAAAGTCACTGGTGTTGCGAGTTTCGGAATTTTTGTCACGCTGGATACACTGCATGTTGAAGGTTTAGTGCATGTGTCAGAGCTTGGTAGCGAGTACTTTCAGTTTAATGAGGCGCTGCATGAACTACGCGGTGAGCGTACCGGCATTCGGTACCGCTTGACCGACTCTGTGCAGGTGCAGGTGGCACGGGTTGATCTCGAAGCGCGTCGCATTGAATTCCGTTTGGTTGCGGGGACGAGTTTTGTCGCCTTGCGTAAGGCAGCTAGCCGAGTCGAAGATCCGGGCATGCGTCGTGTCAAAAAGGCAGCCTCGACTAAACCGCCGGAATTAAAAGGTCAGATCGCAAAGGTCAGGCGTGCCGAGGCAAAAAAGGCAGCGAAATTAGAAACTGCGCGACCGGCAAAGAAAATACAGCGCGCCACCAAAGGTGCAGGTTCAAAGAAAGCCGCTCGAAAAGGGCGATAGGGAATATTGATCATGGCAGCGACACAAATGTTGGCCGGCTTTCATGCCGTGATTGCGCGCCTGCGCCAGGCGCCGGACTCGATTCGCGAGATTTACGTCGAGGCTCAGCGGCGTGA
>CAIYWO010000191.1 GCA_903929925.1 uncultured beta proteobacterium
GGCTAACGCACCGGCCGCAACAAGCCCCGAGATCACGTAAGGCAAACCGCCAATCTCTGGGGCCGCAAGCACAACCACATCGGCACCTAGCTGCACCTCTGCAAGCTGCACAATCCCATCTTGGTTCAAATCTACGATGCTAATTAATGAGCGATCGACGGCAGACCACGCGTTCACCCAGGCTGGGAGCTGTGCAAAGGGAATACCGACTAAGTCGGAATAGATTTCAAACTTAATCAAAATAGCTAAAGCGGGTGCGGTCATGTAAAGCAAGAGGATGAATAGCAGCGACCAAAACACTGACTTTCGCGCCTCACTCACCGAAGGAGTCGTCAGAGATCGCATCAATATATGCGGCAGCCCGGCTGTTCCCAGCATCAAGCACAGCACAATTGCTAAAAAGTTATTACGTGCCGCATCGGAGTTCGCAGGATTTTTACTAGCAAACGGGTCGGCGTGCGGTATGGGTGGCGATGCGCGGACACTATAGTCATCGCGGGACTTAGTCCAGACAGTCCGTGCGGTCTCGATCGATTCAGGGTAGCTCGCATACTCGCGCTCAAGCGAGCGTATTTCAGCCATTGGCGCATCATTCGCTCGGGCGCGCAGCAAACGCCATTGCAGCTGCTGCTTCTCTTCCTCAAACGAAGAGGGCAAGGAATCTATGCGGGTTTGCATCGCCTCCGCACGGATTTTCCAAAGCGCTCTGACCTGCCTCTCTGCCTCGTCGTGGGTGAGTTCGCGCTCACGTTCGGTCACTTGCTGTAAGACCGCACTTGCGGCCACTTGTGGTATCGGTTCACCCGTCTGCTTGACTGCAAGCCACACAACAGGAACCAAGTAGGCAAGCACCAAAATGATGTACTGACCAACCTGCGTCCAGGTCACAGCGCGCATGCCACCTAAAAACGAGCAGACAAGTACGCCTCCTAGCCCAATGAAAATACCGAGCTCGAAAGAAATTCCAGTCATCCGCGTGGTGATGATGCCAACGCCATAAATCTGCGCGACCAAATAAATGAAAGAACACAAGACCGCACACAACACACCGATTAGGCGTGTGAGATTGCCCTCGTAACGCGCAGCAAGAAAATCTGGGATGGTGTACCCACCGAACTTGCGCAAATAGGGCGCGAGAAACAGCGCTACCAGCACATAGCCCCCGGTCCAGCCCAAGATATAGGCCAAGCCGTTGTAGCCTGTTAGATAAAGCGTTCCGGCTATTCCAATAAAAGACGCTACCGACATCCAGTCAGCGGCAGTCGCCATACCGTTATAGAGCGCAGGTACGCGTCGTCCGGCCACGTAGTACTCGACCGGATCGGACGTTCTGCACATGATGCCAATGCCGGCATAGAGCGCCACGGTCGACAACAAGAACACGTAGCCTATCCACTGCCGTGCAAGACCAAAGACCTCAAGGGCAGCAAGCAGCGCGACGAGTGAGACAAAACCTAACGTGTAGGCTGCATAACCACGAAACAGTTGTGCCGCTTGCGTGCGAGGTCGCTGGGCGCTCAGGCGCATTAGCCCTCCTTCTCTCTGCGAAGACGCTCGCGCCGATCCATGCGATCCATGCCCCAGGCATATAGACCGATGATCAATAAAAAGCAGAACTGCGCGCCAAAAGCCGCCATCCAAAAAGGGAAGGGCCAGTCAAACATGAAGAAGCCAGTCAGCGCGCGTGCGAAATACGCTGGAACGAAGCTCACAAGCAACCACACACACACCAGACACAGGATGAGTATCAGGTTGCTGCGCCAATAGTTAATGGCTCGATCGCGCGCTTTGGGTGTCACATTGGAAGTCATGATTGTCAGAGGATACTCGAGCCTTGCGCGTAAGCGACAACGGCCGACACCTGAGTGCCAGCCGTTGTGCTTTTCTTTTGTTTTGATACTACGAGCCTGCGAATGCAGAGCATTGTCCCCTCACCTGCATGCAAAGGATTCTGCACGACAGTGGAGCCTCTCGCATCAGGGTATGCCCTAGTTTTGCACCAAATAAGGGGGTTTTTTGTTGAATTTGCGACATTCATGCATCGATCAGGGCTGAATTGCTAGACTAGCACCCAACCCCGCGTTTTCTCAGGCAGCAATTATGTTTAACCCCTCCCGCGATCAAGTTCGCCAATTTTTTATCGACACCTGGCACAAACACAAAACGCAACAAATCCTCAGCCCGCTAGAAGCGATTGCGCTGGACTGGATTGAGCAACACCCCGAATACCACAATGCGTTAGAACAGCCAGACTCGATGACGCGCGAATTTAACGTTGAAGAGGGAAAAACTAATCCATTCTTACACCTCTCTATGCACCTAGCGATCGCAGAACAACTGTCGATTGATCACCCAAGAGGCATTCGCGATGCTTTTGACAAGCTTGCCTCGCGAACGAACCAACACGAGGCTGTCCATGAAATCATGGAATGCCTAGGTACGGTCGTGTGGGAATCTCAGAGGTTAGGCAAAGCCTTGGATAGCGATGCCTATATTGAACTGATTCGTCAGCGTGTCAGTCGTGACTAACGACTGACAACCGAACGATTAGCGACGAACAGCCAACGGGCTGGGCTGTGCAGCCAACCAAGCTGATACGTTCTCAACATCCTGTTTGGACAATTGCTTCGCAAAAGCACCCATGATGGCGTTTTTGCGAACGTTTGCTGTTGCAGGAGCGCCGGACGCGCCGCGCTGGTAGGAGCGCAAAGCTTGAGACAAATAGTCAGCGTGTTGACCAGCCAAGATAGGATAGGAGGGGTCAACAGACTTGACACCATCTGCACCATGGCAGGAGGCGCAATTGAGTTTTTCCCAGACGGCCTTACCAGCCGCCAAATCAGCAGCCTGGCTCGTTGCCATCGCGCCAAACAGTACAACTGAACCAAGGGCGAGCGTAGTGAGTTTCATGTGAGCCCCCGATTATTTGAGCGAAGTGTAATAAGCAGCAATGTCGGCGATGTCTTGTGCCGACAAGCTTTTAGCGATGGCATCCATCGTGGGGTGCGTGCGCTCGCCGGAAGCATAGGCGCGCAATGCCACCTGAAGGTACTTTTCGTTTTGCCCAGCGATTTTGGGTACCGAGTACACCTCTGGGAAGCTTGCCTTGTAACCAGGGATACTATGACACCCAATACACATGGAGACTTTGGCCTTGGCAGCTTCAACGTTGCCTTTTGGCTCGTCGGCTGCCGACGCAGGGAGGGCAAGCAAACAGGTCGCGGCAACTGCCGCTGTGGCGATAGTGTTCGAAAACTTCATATTGGACTCTTGGTCTGGCAGGGAAATGACCCGGGAACGAATCCCGGCCGCAAAACGTGAGGATTGTACGATAATTGGTGAAACTGCACTTTAAATTCCCGCAAAATCACCTCAGACTCTTAACATTTTAGCCACCGATGACCAACGCTCACCCCGCCTCAGACCCCACTACCCGCTTTGACGGCACAGCCCGCTACGTCGCCACCGATGACCTGAAACTAGCGGTGAACGCTGCGCTGACCCTGCAGCGCCCTCTTCTGATCAAGGGCGAGCCGGGCACCGGCAAAACGATGCTCGCTGAGGAAGTCGCCAGCGCTCTAGGCCGGCCACTGCTTCAATGGCACATCAAATCCACGACGAAAGCCCACCAAGGCTTATATGAATATGATGCCGTTTCGCGCCTGCGTGACTCTCAACTTGGGGATGAAAAGGTCAAGGATATTAAGAACTACATCATGCAAGGTGTGTTGTGGCAAGCATTCGACTCGCCCGAACCCGTTGTATTGCTGATCGACGAAATAGATAAAGCCGATATCGAGTTTCCAAATGACTTGCTGCGCGAACTTGATCAAATGGAGTTTCATGTTTACGAGACGCGTACAACAATCAAGGCTCGGCACCGTCCACTCGTCATCATCACCTCGAACAACGAAAAAGATTTGCCTGACGCCTTCTTGCGTCGCTGCTTCTTCCATTACATCCGCTTCCCCGATCGCGACACACTGCGCAGCATCGTTGATGTGCACTTCCCGAGCCTTCACGCTGAAGTATTACGCGCAGCGCTTGATACATTCTTTGCCTTGCGCGAAGCGCCTGGCCTGAAGAAAAAACCCTCGACATCCGAGTTTCTCGACTGGTTGCGCCTGTTGATTGCAGAAGATGTCACCGCAGCCGAAATCGATGCGCATGCTGCAACATCGATTCCTATGCTTGCTGGTGCCCTACTCAAAAATGAACAAGACCTTCAACTGCTCGAGCGTCTAGCAGCTGTGACACGTAACAGCACACGTCGCCCAACGGGGTCTTAAGCATGGCGACTTCCCAAACCTTTCGGGTGGCGCCTGCGCCTTGCACACTGCGTGGACATGGCCTGCGGCTCGAGCCACTTGGCCAGCAACATCTTGACGGCCTGAAGATCGCCGCTCGCGATGGCGAACTCTGGACGCTACGCGTCACGTCAGTCCCCGAGCCCGATCAGACTGCAACCTACATTGACACCGCTTTAAAAGGCTGGGCTGAAGGCCACAGGCTCGCGTTCGCAGTCATTGATGAGGCAACCGAAACCGTGATCGGCTGCACCAGTTACCACGACATCGTGCCCGCTGTTGCGCGCCTCGAGATCGGCTTCACCTGGTATGCCAAAAGTCGTCAGCGTACGTACGTCAACACGGCATGCAAACTCATGCTGATGACACACGCCTTTGACACCTTGGGTGCGGCGCTCGTTGGCTGGCGTACTGATAACTTCAACTATGCCTCAAGACGCGCCATCGAAAGACTCGGCGCCAAGCTTGACGGAGTCTTACGCCACCATGCCTTGCGACGCGATGGCACTATACGAGACACCGTTATGTACAGCGTTACCGCGGGCGAATGGCCCGAAGTACGCGATCACCTGACCTACCAACTTAAACGCCATGCTGGTTGATTTTTTTTATCATCTGCGCAGCCAGAAACTTCTGGTTTCGGTCAAAGAATATCTGACACTGCTCGAAGCATTGTCCAGCCCCATCATGCCGCCCACGCTCGAGGATTTTTATTTCCTCTCGCGCACCACGCTGATCAAAGACGAGACCTTATTCGATCGTTTCGACCGGGCATTTGCAACGTATTACCGCAGCCTCGAGCAGAAACTACCGCCGGGCAAAAAAATTCCTCTCGATTGGCTCATCAGCAAGCTTGAAAAAAATCTGACCCCAGAACAAAAAGCAAAGCTAGAGAAGCATGGCTGGGACAAGCTCATGGAGATGTTCAAGGAACGACTCGAAGAGCAAAAAGCCCGTCATGAGGGTGGTAACAAGTGGATCGGTACAGGAGGCACCTCGCCGTTTGGCAATGGTGGCGTCAACCCTGAGGGCATTCGCGTGGGAGGCTCGGGGGGCGGACGCTCGGCCATCAAGGTATGGGACGAGCGTAATTTTCGCGACTATGACGACTCAATTGAGTTGGGTACGCGCAACTTCAAAGTTGCCCTGCGCCGTCTGCGACGTTTTGCCCGGGAAGGTTCGGACTTTGAACTAGATTTAGGCGACACCATCGCCAGCACCGCCCGCAATGCTGGCTATCTCGACATTAAGATGGTCCCCGAGCGTCACAACAACGTGAAAGTTCTGATGCTGCTCGACGTTGGTGGCAGCATGGATGATCACATCGCGCGTGTCGAAGAACTCTTTTCGGCGGCTAGTAGCGAGTTCCGTAACCTCGAGGTGTATTACTTTCATAACTGTCCCTACGAGCACCTTTGGAAATCCAATCGACGCCGTCAGATGGAACGGTTTGAAACCTGGGATGTTCTGCGCAAGTTCAATGCAGACTGGCGTTTGATTTTCGTCGGAGACGCAACGATGAGCCCTTATGAGATTCTGCAGCCGGGAGGCTCCGTCGAGCACTACAACAAGGAACCTGGCGCGGAATGGCTTCAGCGCATGGTGAACGCATGGCCAAAGTCTGTTTGGCTAAATCCCGAACCCCAAGCCTCCTGGCAGTACCGCCAGTCCATCGCCCTGATTCGAAATATCGTGCAAGACAAGATGTTCCCAGTCACGGTTTCGGGTATCGAACAGGCGATGCGATTACTTTCGAAGTGAACCTATTGCGAACCGGACACTCCAACCGGTTCCAGTCCCTCTCAGGAAAGTCCGTATGTTGCACCTCTTTGGCGCCCTAAAAAATGTTTTGGCTGGCGCGGTTCTTGTTCTGTTTAGCGCAAGCGGATGGGCTGTGAACCCACCTGCCGGCATCACCGCGATGCAATCGGTCGAAGGCGTAACAGAATACCGCTTGAATGCGAATGGCCTAAGAATCTTGCTAGCGCCGGACGATTCAAAACCGAGCACCACAGTCAATATGACCTACCTCGTTGGTTCACGCCATGAAAACTATGGCGAAACAGGTATGGCGCATTTGCTGGAGCACATGTTGTTCAAGGGCACGCCAAACATGCCCAATGCACTAGGTGAGTTTTCTAAACGGGGCTTGCAAGCAAACGGAACAACATCGGTAGACCGCACCAACTATTACGCAAGCTTCTCGTCAAACCCATCCACTCTAGCCTGGTATTTGTCTTGGCAGGCGGACGTGATGATCAACGCAAGCATCAAACGTGAAGACCTCGACACAGAAATGACGGTTGTGCGCAATGAGATGGAGAACGGCGAAAACAACGCATTCAGGATCCTGATACAGCGGATGCTAGGTGCCTCTTACGAATGGCACAACTATGGAAAGTCAACCATCGGCGCACGCTCAGATGTCGAAAACGTTGATATCCCCAAACTGCGCGAATTTTATAAAACCTACTACCAGCCTGACAATGCGGTGTTAGTGATTGCTGGGAAATTCGATCCAGAGACCGCCCTGAAGGACGTTGTTCAATCTTTCGGCAACATTCCTAAGCCAACACGCAAACTACCCCCGGAATACACGGTCGAGTCCGCGCAAGACGGTGAGCGACGCGTGACCTTACGTCGGACCGGCGGCTCACCACTCGTTGCAGCGATGTATCACGTCCCGTCCGCAGCCACCAAAGACTTTGCAGCACTGGATCTTGCCAGCATGATCATCGGTGACACGCCGTCCGGCCGCTTATACAAGGCTCTTGTCGCAAACAAGCTAGCTGCCGGCGTGTTTGGCTTTACCATGGATCGCACCGCACCTGGCAGCGTCATATTCGGCGCAAATCTCCAGGCGGATATGGATCAGCCTAAGGCCCTAGACACCTTAACCACGACGATTGAAAGTATCGCTAAACACCCGTTTACAAATGAGGAGCTTGATCGCGTACGCAATCAGTGGCTCAAAGCGTGGGACCAGGGCTTTAGTGATCCACAAAAAATAAGTGCAGCACTGACTGAGGCCATCGCACTCGGAGACTGGCGCCTGTTTTTTGTCAGCCGTGACCGCATTCGTGCCGCAACACTCGCCGATGTGCAACAAGCGGCCGAGCGCTATCTCGTCCAGGCCAATCGCACAGAGGGTGTCTACATTCCCACGGACAAGCCACTTCGCACGCCGCAATTCACCAAGCCCAATTTGCAAGAGGAGTTGAAAGGCTACACCGGGGATGCCGGTCTCAAGCAAGCCTCGGCATTTGACCCGGATCCTAACAATATCGACGCGCGTACCCTGCGTAAAACAGTGACCTTAAAGAACGGCAAACTGCAACTCGCCCTGTTGCCAAAAGAATCCCGCGGCGACCGCGTTAACGTAGCCATTCAAATGCAGTTTGGTGACGTCGAGTCACTCAAGGGTCAACGCTTTAATACCATCGCTGTGGCCGAGCTGCTTTTAAAAGGAACACCATCGCAAACACGACAACAAATCAGTGATCGTATCGACGCGCTGGGGGGCCAAGTGGGTGTATCAGGTGCGGGAGGCGGGCTTGTCATACAGCTGTCGACCACCGCCAAGCATATCGACGAACTCACGAGCTATGTTCTTGACGTTGTACAACAAGCCAACTTCGCCCAAGAGCAGCTAGACGAGTATGTGAGCAAAACGAGGGCAAGCATTAAAAGCTCCATGACTGAGCCTAACGCGATCGCTTCACGCATGCTCGCCCGCCACGGCAACCCTTGGTCAAAAGACGACATTCGTTACACACCAACCTTCGAAGAGTCCTTAACCGCTCTAGCGGAGCTAAAGCGTGAGCAGTTGGTCACATACCAGCAGAAATTTTTTGGTGTGTCGCAAACATCAGCTTCAGCGGTTGGCGCCTTCGACGCAGCGAAGCTGGAGCAAACGCTTGCAAATGCGCTGAACAAATGGAATGCAGGTTCTCCATACAAGAGGACACCCGATCCCTACCGCGCCATCAAGCCCGAGCAAATGCAAGCGGATACACCCGACAAAGCAAATGCGTTCTATATCGCCAGCAGCACACTGAAGTTGCAAGATACAGATCCTGATTACACCGCACTGTCGCTCGCAAACTTTATGCTGGGCGGATCCGAGACATCTCGACTTTGGATGCGTATCCGCGAAAAAGATGGTCTCTCGTACAACGTGCGCACGCGTTTGAATGTGTCATCGTTCGAGCAAAGCGGCACGTGGTCGGTCTATGCAATCTTTGCACCGGAAAACAGACAGCGCATTGAGGTCGGAATTCGTGAAGAGTTTGATCGTGCCTTGAAGGACGGCTTTAGCGAGACTGAGGTGAAAGAAGCAATCGCAGCCTTGTTGAACTATCGCAAACTCTCGCGTGCACAAGATGCCAATCTGGTGAGTGGCTGGATCACCTATATGGACACCGGCCGCGACTTCAAATGGTCTGCCGAGTCCGATAAGAAAGTTGCCGCACTGACGGTTGAGCAAGTCAATGCAGCCTTACGCAAGTATCTGCAGCCGCAGAGTTTTAGCAGCGTCGCCGCCGGGGACTTTTCTAAAAAGAAATAGCACTGGACGTCGGTATGAAAAGAAAAAGCCATCTCAGTATTTTTGAAATGGCTTTTTTACGCGTGTTGACTAGATAAACGCAGACCGCGTTAAGAGAAGAACTCCTTTACACGGTCAGTCCAGGATTTGCTTTGTGGGGAGTGGCGCTCACTGCCCTCTCCGAGCGACGCTTCGAACTGTCGCAGGATGGTCTTTTGCTCGTCGTTAAGTTTGACGGGCGTCTCCACCACAACATGGCAGTAAAGATCGCCAGGGTAGGCACCGCGCACACCCTTGATGCCTTTACCACGCAAACGGAACGTCTTGCCCGACTGTGTTCCTTCGGGAATTGAAATCTCAGCCTTCCCACTCAACGTCGGAACCTGAATATCACCGCCTAGGGCTGCCGTTGTGAACGGAATCGTCAACTCACAATGCAAGTCGTCGTTGTCGCGCTGAAAGATCTTGTGTTGCTTGATGTGGATCTCAACAAACAAGTCGCCAGAGGGACCACCATTAATGCCAGGTTCGCCATTACCCGAGGAGCGGATACGCATGCCGTCATCGATACCAGCTGGAATCTTGACCTGCAGCGTCTTGTTGCGACGCGTACGTCCAACTCCATCACAAGATACGCAAGGATCCGTGATTTCTTTACCGCTGCCATGACATGTAGGGCAAGTCTGCTGCACACTAAAGAAGCCCTGTTGCATGCGCACAGCACCAGCTCCGCCGCAGGTACGGCAGGTTTTAGGCGAGGTGCCGGGTTTAGAACCACTGCCTTTACAAACTTCGCAATTTTCCCAGCTTGGCACGCGGATTTCGGTATCAAAGCCGGCGGCCGCCTGCTCGAGCGTGATTTCCATCGAATACTTCAGATCTGCGCCACGGTATACCTGAGGCCCACCGCCACCGCCGCCACGCTGACGCGCACCACCAAAAATCTCACCGAAGATGTCACCAAACGCATCGCCAAACCCTGCGCCACCTGCGCCACCCATACCGGCAGCATTGGGGTCTACGCCTGCGTGTCCATATCGGTCATAGGCCGCACGCTTGTTTTCATCGGAGAGAATTTCATAAGCCTCTTTCGCTTGTTTGAATTTCTCCTCGGCTTCCTTGCTATCGGGATTACGGTCGGGATGGTATTTCATCGCCAGCTTGCGATAGGCCTTTTTCAGGTCATCATCCGAAGCGTTTTTGGGAACCCCAAGGGTTTCGTAGAAGTCGCGTTTTGCCATGATCTCAGGCTCGTAAAAGGTGAAACAGAAAAAGCTTGCCCGGGATGCTCTAAAAGAGTCCCGGGCGGTTGCTACTTACGTCTAGGCGATCACTTCTGGTCGCGTTTGACTTCTTTAAACTCGGCATCGACAACGTTGTCATCTGCCGGTTTGGCTGAACCAGCGTCTGCACCGGGCGCACCACCCGCTGCAGCTTGCGCTGCCTGTGCATCGGCATACATCTTCTCGCCAAGTTTTTGTGAAGCCGTGGAAAGCGCTTCGACTTTGGCATCAATCGCAGCCTTGTCAGCACCACTCTTCAAGACTTCTTCAACTTCAGCGATGGCCGCTTCGATTGCTGTTTTTTCAGCAGCCTCGAGCTTGTCACCGTACTCAGTCAAAGATTTACGTGTCGCGTGGACCAAGCCGTCAGCACTGTTCCGCGCCAACGCCAGTTCTGCCATACGGTGATCTTCCTCGGCATTTGCCTCGGCGTCCTTCACCATACGCTGAATTTCTTCTTCAGTCAGACCCGAGTTTGCCTTGATGGTGATCTTGTTCTCTTTGCCAGTACCTTTGTCTTTGGCAGAGACGTGAACAATACCGTTCGCATCAATATCAAACGTCACTTCAATCTGCGGCGTACCACGTGGTGCGGGTGGGATGCCTTCAAGATTGAACTCACCGAGCGTCTTGTTTCCTGCAGCGATTTCTCGCTCGCCCTGGAACACTTTAATGGTCACGGCCGGCTGATTGTCATCAGCGGTCGAGAACACTTGCGAGTGCCGGGTCGGAATAGTCGTGTTCTTAGTGATCATCTTGGTCATCACGCCACCAAGCGTTTCAATACCAAGCGACAACGGCGTCACATCGAGCAACAACACATCTTTACGATCACCAGACAACACCGAGCCCTGGATCGCAGCACCAGCTGCAACCGCTTCATCGGGGTTCACGTCTTTACGTGGATCGCGACCAAAAAACTCTTTGACCTTCTCTTGCACCTTAGGCATACGAGTCATACCGCCGACCAAAATCACGTCGTCGATTTCACCCACTTTCACGCCTGCATCTTTAATCGCGATACGGCAAGGTTCGATGGTGCGAGCGATGAGCTCCTCAACCAGCGACTCGAGCTTTGCACGCGTCATCTTGAGGTTCAAGTGCTTGGGGCCGGAGGCATCAGCAGTAATGTAGGGCAAGTTGATTTCAGTTTGCTGACTGGAGGACAACTCAATCTTGGCTTTTTCAGCAGCTTCTTTCAGACGCTGCAGCGCCAAAACGTCTTTACCCAAATCAACGCCCTGCTCTTTCTTGAACTCAGCGATCACGTACTCAATGATGCGTTGGTCGAAGTCTTCTCCGCCCAGAAACGTGTCACCGTTTGTCGATAACACTTCAAACTGTTTTTCACCGTCAACGTCTGCGATCTCGATGATCGAGATATCGAACGTACCGCCGCCCAAGTCGAACACAGCAATCTTGCGATCGCCTTTTTCTGACTTGTCCATCCCGAAGGCCAGCGCAGCTGCCGTTGGCTCATTGATGATCCGCTTAACGTCCAAGCCAGCAATACGGCCGGCGTCTTTCGTCGCTTGGCGCTGACTGTCGTTGAAGTACGCAGGCACAGTAATAACAGCCTCTGTCACTTCCTCGCCCAAGAAATCTTCAGCGGTTTTTTTCATTTTGCGCAAAACGTCTGCAGCAACCTGCGAAGGTGCGAGCTTTTTGTTTTGTGCTTCAACCCATGCGTCACCGTTATCTGCCTTGACGATTTTGTAAGGCATCAAATGGATGTCTTTCTGCACGGCGTCTTCCGTGAACTTACGTCCAATCAGGCGCTTAACGGCATAGAGTGTGTTGGTAGGATTGGTGACTGCCTGACGCTTTGCTGGCGCGCCAACGAGTGTCTCACCGTCTTCCATGTAGGCAACGATTGAGGGGGTCGTGCGAGCGCCTTCTGCGTTCTCGAGAATTTTGACCTGACCGCCATCCATGACGGCGACACAACTGTTGGTGGTGCCAAGGTCGATACCGATAATCTTACTCATGGTGAATTACCTTTAAAGAAATCAGAATAGGGAGAATGCTTTAAAACTTAAATACTTAGATGCTTTGTAATTGGGGGCTAGTCGAATAATTTCAAGACTAGGAAGACACTGTCACAAGGGCTGGACGTAGAACCCGATCAGCAATCAGATAGCCCTTTTGCAGGGTCTGCACAACGGTATTGGGCTCTTGCTCAGCCGGCACCGTCGCGATCGCTTGGTGCTGATGCGGATCAAATTTGGTTCCGGCCGAAGGAGCGATTTCCTTCAAGTGATTTTTCTCAAAAGCGCTGACCAGTTGCTTGAGGGTCATTTCGATCCCTGACCGCATGTCCTGGGCACTCTGTTCGGTCTGCGCAAGCGCAGCTTCAAGACTGTCTTTCACAGGAACAAGTCCCTCGGCGAAAGACTCAATACCGAACTTACGGGCCTTGGAAACCTCTTCCTGGGCGCGACGACGGACGTTTTCCATCTCGGCATGCGCACGCAGGACTTGGTCCTTTTGCTCCGATAGCTGCGCCTGAGCACTCGCCAAATCGGCGTGCAACTGTGCAATGGGATCAAGCGCTTGCGCCTCAGCTTGAGAACCCATGTCGGACTGGCCCTGCGCTGTGCTGTGCTCGGCCGACTTGTCAAACGACGAATCGCCAGATGCGTTGGCGGTCGGGTCTTGGTGAGCGGTCATTGAATTTCTCCAGAAAATGCTTTGGTTGATTCAAAGTTGGGGGCAATCCCCCAAGATTCAAGATCAAAAAGTGCGATTTCAGGAAAAATTCGGCTGTTTTTTTATCAATTTTTGTTTAAAAATTCACCAAAAGCAAATTTTTACTTAGTCAATTGCGTCGGCCAACCCTGCAGTTGAGATTCAACCAGGTCGGCCAACCCGGTCATCCAAGCGGGGTCGTCGTTGAGTGCAGGGATATAACGGAACTGCTTACCCCCGGCATGCAGGAAAGTCTCGCGCACCTCAATGCTGATTTCTTCAAGTGTTTCAAGGCAATCCGCCAAGAAGCCAGGACAGACAACATCGATCTGGGTCACCCCCCTGCTGCGCCAGTTTCTCTAGCGTGGGCTCGGTGTACGGCTCAAGCCACTTAGCAGGACCAAAACGACTTTGGAACGTCACGAGATACTGATCATCAGTCAAACCTAATAATGCGGCCAGCGCGTGGGCTGTTTCGTAACTATCGCGACAGTAGGGGTCACCCATGTCAACGCATTGACGCGGCAAACCATGAAAACTCATCACCAGTTTTTGCGGACGACCTTGCGCCTGCCAAAGTGCCGCAATCTTATCGGCGAGTGGTTGTAGAAATCTTGAGTCGGTATGGAAGCGCTTAACAAAGCGCAAGGCGGGCTGATTGCGCATATGGCCTGCAACGCGCATGGCCTCATCAACCACTGTCGCCGTCGTGCTCGAAGCGTATTGGGGATACATCGGCACGATCAAAATATGTTCGCAACCGCTATCGCGCAGCTTGAGCATGGCTTCCTGGATAGACGGTTTGCCGTAGCGCATGCCGGTCTCAACTTGCACATCAAGACCACGCTCAGACAGGATGCGCTGCACGCCTGCCGTCTGGCGCTGTGTGTAAACCAGCAGCGGCGATCCGCCTTCCATCCAAATGCTTTGATAGCGCGGAGCAAGCTTACGCGGACGCGCCAGCAAAATCGGGCCATTCAAAATGGGCCACCAGAGCAATTTGGGGATCTCAATGACCCGAGGGTCCGAGAGAAACTCGCGCAAATATTTGCGAATTGCGGGCGCAGTTGGAGCCTCGGGTGTACCAAGGTTGACCAGGACGACTCCTACGCGCGGACGCACGAAAGGCTCTGGCCAAGTAAGGAAACGCTTGCCATCAGCGCGTGCGCGCTTAGGTTCAGGCCAAAATCGCATGCTAATACCGTTCGGAAGGGTGATGGCTAAGCGCGCTTGAAAGCAAGCGCGCAGTGATATCAACGATGGGGATCACGCGTTCATAGGCCATACGGGTCGGACCAATCACGCCCAGTGTGCCAATGACATGGCCATCGATGCTGTAGGGTGCAGTAATGACAGATAAGTCTTCGGTGGGTACGAGCTCGGAATCGCCCCCGATATAGATTTGTACGCCTTGCGCACGACTTGAAACCTCAAGCAACTGCATGAGATCAGTCTTCTTTTCAAACAGAGAAAAGGTTTTACGCAGGCGGTCCATGTCGCTCGCCAATTCGTTGACGTCCAACAATTTGCGTTCGCCTGAAATGACGACGGTTTCGCTTTCGTCGGCGGCCTGAGCACCCGCCTCGACCGCAGCTTGCATCAAACGGGACATGTCCTCTTGTAGACGCGCCAGATCATGCGAAAGCGTTTGACGCACTTCCGCAAACGACTTCCCTGCAAAATTGTGATTAAAGAAATTGGCCGCCTCAATGAGGGCGGTGTTCGTGTAGTCACGCGGCGTCAACAGGATACGGTTCTGGACGTCACCATCGGGCGTCACAATAATCAGCAGAATCCGCTTCTCGGACAGACGAATAAATTCAATCTGCCTGAACACTTGGGCGCGCCGCGGCGACAGCACGACGCCAGCGAACTGGGTCAGGCTCGAGAGCATCGACGCTGCAGCGTTGACTGCCCGCGAAGGATCTGAGGCCGATTGCAAATCGCGTACATTGGCGGTCGAGGCTAGCTCAAAGGGTTGTGCTGTCAGCATCGTATCGACGAACAGCCGGTAGCCGCGTGGGGTTGGAATACGACCAGCCGAGGTGTGCGGACTATGGATCAAACCTAGTTCTTCGAGATCGGCCATGACATTGCGGATCGTGGCGGGCGACAGATCAAAGAGTTTAGAGAGCGTGCGCGAGCCGACGGGTTGACCGTCGTCGATATACCGTTCGATTAATGCTTTAAGAAGCGAGCGTGCACGATCATCCATGATTGCCCTATTTTACCTTCCCCGACCCTATAATCGGTTAGTTTTTCGACGAGCAGGGGTCGCATGCACTTTCCCACCATCGCGCTGATTGGCAGATATCAGGACTCGGGCCTGCACGCTCCGCTGCGTGCGCTCGCCACCCTACTTGGGCAGGACGGACGCAAAGTACTGATCGAGGCAGACACGGCCCGGCACACTGGGGTCAGCGAGTACCCTACCGCAACCTTTGCCCAGATTGGGCAGCAGGCTAGTCTGGCCATCGTGATGGGTGGCGACGGCACGATGCTTGGGGCGGCCCGCCACCTGGCACCGTTCGATGTGCCGGTCGTCGGAATCAACCACGGGCGACTCGGATTCATCACGGACATTCCAGTCGAGGCGGCTCAGGTCGCACTCACGGATCTTTTACAAGGCCGCTACGAAACTGAAAAGCGCATGCTCTTGAGCGCCAC
>CAIYWO010000192.1 GCA_903929925.1 uncultured beta proteobacterium
AAGCCGTGTGTCGCGTAGGTCAAATTCGGCTGCTTGCAAATTTGCTAGCGCAGTGCCGGTCGCCCCAGACGCGGTGCCACCAGTAAAAAGAGGGATTGATACATTCAGTTGGGCAACATAGTCGCCCTGTCCCGAACCTTGATTGACTTGCTTTCCATAACTTACATTGACTGTCGGGGAATGCTGTGCACGCGCGGAACCAACACTTGCTTTTGCCGCCTGCACCTGTGCAAGTTTGAAAGCGATGGCAGGATGCGAGTCAATTAGGTGCCCCAGCGCCTCGTCTGAGCTTGCCGGAAAACGGCCAACCACTCTATCGACACCCTCTGGCTGCGGAGGCATTCTCCCCAACAGCATGCGAGAAAGCCGTTGACTGGCTACTGCGAGTTCAGCTTGCCTTTGCTGTAGTGACAGACTTGCATTTTCAAAACGTACTTGCGCCTGATCCAGGTCTACCCGGCGGCCGATGTCTATTTCAGTAATGGTTGCTATATCTCGGCGAATGCGTTCGTGTTCTTTCAAGTTCGTCTGGGCAAGACCCACCAGTTGCAAGGAACGCGCCCAGTTTAAATAGGCCTCTGTTGCAAGTAGGGCCACATCATCTCTTGTAATGCGTTGCTGTTGACGGCCTGCGTCAGCCAACGCCTTAGACCGCTCGACGTCCGACTCAATCGCCCAGCCCGACCAAACATTCATGGTGAGCGTCGGAGATTGAATCCAGTTATTCGGGATATTTCCTGTGTTGTAGGTACTTTGCGTAGCAGACCAGGCCACTTGAGGATAGTGCGCACCTTGTGCACGCATGATGTCGTAATCAGCAGCCTGCGTGCGCGATTGGGCAGCAAGAATCGTTGGGTACTGACTCAGCGCGATCTGCACGCTTTCTTGTAGACTTTGCGCGGACGTAATATTCCCTAATGCCATCAAAGCAAAAAAAACGGGAATGCGGAGCCCGCGCAAAGTAAGGGCCAGCATATTATCCAACCCAAGCTTGATAATCGACTCCATTAACGAGTGCAGCCGCTTGCAAACGATTTTCAGTTGACTCTGAGAATCCAATCAACACGGCCTCTCGTGTTTCACCGGACTCTAAGTGAGCCATCCAGTTTGCATGGCCGGATACATCTGGCGTCCGATTCAACACATTTTGATAAAGTTGAGAGACGTACTCGCTGTTATCCAAATCACCATAGCGCGACTCAAATTCTGCACTGGTCACAAAACCGTGGGCCACGTCGTCAAGATCACCGCCGCCACGAAGTACATTGGTCCAGCTGGCGAGGCCGGTAGGATCGGGCGTGCGATCTAGTGCGGCCATGTAGAGGCGGAAGGCCTGACCATCATAGTCGTCATCGACCTCGGCATAACGAACCGTGCTTGCCGTTGTCGTCGCAGCTGTCGTCACATAACGAATATCGTCACTGTAACCATCGCCAATTTCATAAAGATCATCGCTATAAACTCGGGTCTGTACAGCGACCGGTGCAACGACAACCGGAACCTGTGTCGCGGCGTAATAGTAATTGTCATCATCGCGCTCGTAACGGTTATCATCGTCACGCTCGTTGCGGTCATCTTCTCGTTCGTTTTCGTAGCGGCTCATTTAGTACCTCTCAGTTCAGTTTTATTGATCAATTGCCTTTCGGGGCCGTTCAACAGATGTCGATGTAGCAGGCTGTAGATGTGCACTTTACTGATGCATTCTTAGGGAATTCTTAAGAATGCACGCAGCATGCAAAAACAATGCAACCACATGAAATAAATGGGTTTTTCTAACCAACCCAAGCTTGGTAATCGACACCACTCACCAAAGCCGCCGCCTGCAAACGGTTTTCTGTAGACTCTGAAAAACCTGTCAACACATGCTCACGGGACTCACCTGCCTGTAAGTGCCCGATCCAGTTCGCCTGCCCTGAAGCATCGGGCGAGCGATTCAAAACGTTTTGATACAACTGAGTGACATATTCACTATCGTCCAGCGCACCGTAACGTGATTGAAACTCTGCACTTGTCACAAAACCATGAGAGACATCGTCTAAGTCTACGCCACTACGAAGAACATTGGTCCAGTTTGCCAGCCCAGCGGGATCTGGGGTTCGATCGAGCGCAGCCATATAGAGGCGAAACGCTTGGCCGTCATAGTCATCATCCACGTAGCTTGTCGCGGCAACGGGAGCCGCGTTAGCCGCAACCGTTGCGGGTGCTGGTGTCACATAGCGATAGTCATCCGTTGCACTAGGCGAGGACTCTGCACGGTCATCGTTACGGCTCTCGTTACGCTCGTTGCCACGATCATCTTCTCTGTCATATTGCTCGTTTTCGTTGTAGCTCATTTGAATTCCCTGTTTGGATGTCCACCGTACGCATCTCGTGATTGAGTACGCAGGATGAACTTTAAGGAATCAAGCTTAGGGATTACTTAACGCCACAAAAATAGACCTTAAACCAACTTCCAAGCGATCTCGGCGCGTAAGCCGCCGCCTGGGATGTTTTGCATAATCAACTCTCCGTGATGCAACGAAGCGATCCGC
>CAIYWO010000193.1 GCA_903929925.1 uncultured beta proteobacterium
CCCACTATCAATCACAAAGCGAATACCAGGCACAGTCAGCGAAGTCTCGGCCACGTTCGTCGCGAGCACCACCCTACGCGCATTGGTGCTGGGACGAAAGATTTCCTCTTGCTCCGCCTGCGACAGACGTGCGTACAGCGGAAGGATTTGAGTGCTTGGGGGATGATGTTTGCGTAGCGTCTCAGCCGCCTCGCGAATCTCACGTTCACCCGGCATAAATACGAGAATGTCGCCCGAGCCCACCCGCGCGCACTCGTCGACCGCCTCAGACAGCGCGCTCATGAGGTCACGCTCCTCATCGCGGGCTTGCACGCGTTCTGAGGAGGCAGACCCACCGGGAGACCCAGACGTCTCAGACTCAGGCGGCTCGACCGGTCGGTAACGAATATCGACGGGGTACAGCCGCCCTGACACCTCGATGACGGGCGCCGGCGTGCCGTGCGCATCGCAAAAATGCGCGGCAAAGCGCGTCGCGTCAATCGTTGCAGACGTAATGATGAGTTTTAGATCGCGACGCTTGGGCAATAGCTGCCTGAGATAGCCCAGCAAGAAGTCAATGTTCAGACTGCGTTCGTGGGCTTCGTCAATGATGATCGTGTCATAGCGGCGCAGCAGCGGATCGCGTTGCGACTCGGCCAGCAAGATCCCATCAGTCATCAATTTGATTGCAGTCTGAGCGCTGCTGCGGTCCTGAAACCGCACTTGATAGCCCACCCACTCCCCGAGCGGAGACTGCAGTTCATCGGCAATACGTCGCGCGACCGAGCTGGCCGCCAAACGACGAGGCTGCGTGTGCCCGATCATTTTGGAGAGCCCACGCCCGAGTTCGAGGCAAATTTTAGGCAACTGGGTCGTTTTGCCGGATCCAGTTTCTCCGCTGACGATCACGACCTGATGCGCGGCGATCGCAGCGGCGATCTCCTGACGGCGCCCACTGACCGGCAAATCCTCCGGATAGGTGATTTGGGGGGCAACTCGTGGGGAAATGACAACGCTTTCTGGCCTTGAATCGGCTAAGCGCTTTGAATCGGGCATATTTTCGGATCCGCTGAACGGGACATTATAAAATTTATCGCTCAAACTCACAGACCACGAGGTTTACAACACTAGCCACCATGCCTGAATCCCAAGAACAAGAGACCGTATCCGCACAAGAAGCCCCAGAATTCGCTGCTGCACAGTTCGTGCGCTGGTTCCGAGAGGTGGCCCCTTATGTGCATGCATTTCGTGGAAAAACCTTTGTAGTCGCCTTTGGCGGTGAGCTAGTCCAGGCTAACGTCCTAAATACGTTGGTCCAGGACTTATCCTTACTTTCAGCACTGGGCATCAAACTCGTGCTGGTGCACGGCTCGCGCCCTCAAGTCAACGAACAGCTTCGCCTGAAAGGCTTTAGTCAACAATTCGACCGTGGACGCGCTCCAATGGACGCCGATGCGCTGGAGTGCGCGAAAGAAGCTGCCGGTGAAATTCGCCTCGACATCGAGGCAGCCTTTAGCCAGGGGCTACCCAACACACCAATGTCGCACGCGCAGATTCGGGTCATTTCAGGTAACTTCGTGACCGCCCGACCGACTGGCATCATCGATGGGGTGGATTACAAACACACGGGTCAGGTTCGCAAGATCGATGTTGAGGCCTTGCGCTCATCGATTGATCGCGGCTCGATCGTCTTGCTATCACCCCTGGGCTTCTCGCCAACGGGCGAAGCCTTCAACCTGGCAATGGAGGAGCTCGCAACTAGCGTTGCGACAGCGCTGCGTGCAGAGAAGCTCATCTTTCTGACCGAGTCGCCGGGCGTGATCGCGGAAGATGGCAGTGTTGACACAGAGCTTGCACGACTCGACGCTGACGCCCTGCTTGCTTCGGGCTCAATCGACCCGGACACTGGCTTTTATCTGCAATTTGCTTCGCGCGCTGTCAAGCGCGGCGTTACACGAGCGCATTTGATACCGTTCTCGATGGACGGTGTTGTGTTGCTTGAAATCTTCACCCACGACGGTGTTGGTACGATGGTGGTGGAAGACACCCTCGACGACTTGCGACCTGCAACGATCGATGATGTTGGCGCGATCTTGCAACTGATCGAACCTCTAGAGCAAGACGGCACTCTGGTCCCAAGAGGTCGTGCTGTCATCGAACGCGATGTCGAAAACTTTACCGTACTCGAACACGACGGCGTGATTTACGGTTGCGCAACGCTTCACGACTTTCCGAAAGACCAAATGGCAGAAATGGCTTGTCTGATCGTCCATCCTGAATGGCAAGGCACGGGCGAAGGCGAGATTCTGTTGCGACATATGGAATCGCGAGCCAGAGGTCACGGCGCAAAGCGTCTTTTTGTGCTCACCACACGCACGTCGCACTGGTTCATCAAGCGTGGATTCGTTCAAGGCGGTGTCGCTGATTTGCCTAAAGAAAAGCAAGCGCATTACAACCGGTCACGTAACAGCCTTATTTTTATAAAACGCCTGTAGTGCTTGGGGACTCTTGGTCAAAAAGATCATGAACCCCCTACAATACAGCCACTTTGTTTCAAACAGGATCTACCGCCATGGGCCGCACCGTTCAGTGTTTAAAGCTTAAGAAAGAAGCCGAAGGGCTTGAGTACCCCCCCTATCCAGGCGAGATGGGTACCAAAATCTGGCAGAGCATTTCCAAAGAAGCCTGGCAAGAATGGCTGAACGTGCAGACACGTCTGGTTAATGAAAACAGGTTAAATCTTGCGGATACACGGGCACGCAAGTATCTGAAAGAACAAATGGAAAAACATTTGTTCGAAGATATCGATGTCGAAGCACAGGGGTTCGTTCCACCCTCAGCCTAAATAACCAGAATGGCAGCCGCCTATAAACGGCGGATGCCATTCTGCGTTGCAAGCAACGCCACATCTGCCGGACGAATCGCAAACAATCCGTTCGTCAACACACCAGGCACGTTATTCAGCTGTTTTTCAAGAGCAATCGCATCCGTGATGCTCAAACCAGATACATCCAAAATCTGGTTTCCATTGTCTGTGACAAATCCCTCACGTAGCGCAGGCTTGCCACCCAGTGACAACGCCACACGCGCCACCGCCTCGCGTGCAATGGAAAGCACCTCAATAGGCAATGGAAACTTACCTAAGGTTTGTACAAGCTTTGACTCATCGGCGATACAAATAAACTTTTGCGCAACAGACGCTACAATTTTTTCACGCGTCAGTGCCCCTCCCCCACCTTTGATCATATGCAAAGAGGCATTGATTTCGTCAGCACCGTCCACATAAACGGGCATTGACTCAACCTGGTTTAAATCCAGCACAACAATACCTAAATCGCTTAATCGCTTTGCGCTGCGCTCAGAGCTCGCGACAGCTCCACGAAAACGTCCACGGAAGCGCCCCAATCCATCGATAAACAAATCTGCGGTAGATCCCGTCCCCACACCGATCACGGCGTCAGGCGTGAGCATCGGCTCGATCAACGAGAGCGCCGCCTCAGCAGCTTGCAATTTAAGATCATGTTGGGAAAGCATACGGTGGTCCTTTAGGATTTTTTAGGAACATCAGACGAGAGGTCATTCGCCTCGGGATCAGCATCACCCTCATAGGGGTCGCTATCCGCGGCTTCTGGAGCGAACAACGCTTTGGCCTGATCCTCAGGCATCGCCTCGACGTTTTTCAAACTACGCAGCATCATACGCGTGCGAGATTCGGTTTGTCCGATGCGATTGCTTGCCGTATCAAGAGACTTCTTAACGTTTGCCAACGTGTCGCCAAACTTACCAAACTCTGTCTTCACAGCACGCAGTACCTGCCAAACCTCAGAGGAGCGTTGCTGAATAGCCAGGGTGCGAAACCCCATCTGCAAACTGTTGAGCAAGGCCGCTAAGTTTGCAGGACCCGCCACGTTCACTCTCAGGTCATGCAACTTGTCCAGGAGACCTGGCTGGCGTAGCACCTCGGCATACAAACTCTCACTCGGCAGAAACATGATCGCAAAATCCGTGGTGTGCGGAGGCGATACATACTTGGTGACAATCGTTTTGGCTTGCAATTCAATCGCACGCGCGAGCGCGCCACCTGCCGCCTTCATTGCATCCCGATCGGCAAGTTCATGCGCATCCATTAAGCGCTCATACTCTTCTTTCGGAAATTTGGCATCAATCGGTAGCCACACCGGCTCATCAAATTGACCTTGCCCAGGCAAGCGGACCGCGAACTCGACTTGCGCATCACTGCCCGGAACTGTCTTGACGTTGCGAGCATATTGATCGGGTGTCATGCTGTCTTCAATCAACCTAGCCAACTGCACCTCACCCCACGTGCCGCGAGACTTCACGTTGGTCAGCACACGCTTGAGATCACCGACACCTGCGGCGAGGGTCTGCATTTCACCGAGACCTTTATGCACCGCCTCAAGTCGATCAGATACAAGCTTGAAAGATTCGCCTAGGCGCTGCTCAAGCGTGGCGTGTAGTTTTTCATCAACTGTGCGCCGCATCTCGTCAAGCTTGGCAGAGTTATCTTTTTGCAAAGCCATTAAGCGCTCTTCTACCGCGCTCCGCAACTCAGTAATGCGTCGCTCGTTGGCTTGGATCAAAGCTTGCAGCTGTTCAGAGAATCCCGTTCCGAATCGAGTAAGTGCTTCAGCACTTTCGGTACGCCCTGCCGCTGCATCACGTGCCATGGCAGCACGAAAATCGTTATCGCTTTGCGCAAGTTCCGTGCGCAAGGCACGCGAGGACTCGGCTAGCTCGGCACGTAACTGACGGTGCGCCTCAGTTTGCTCCTGTCTTAAGCTGCGCTCGAGTTTCTCTTGTGCACTTAGAATCTGATCCAGCTTAGGTTCATTCGATGCTTCGCCCGTGCGTCCAGCGCGCAACCAAGCCAACCCAGCAAAGATTGCAGCGCATACGCTTGCAAGCACCGTGACAAGCGACAAGAGGTTTGCATCCATCACTTGATTCCTAGTTTTTCAGCGAAGCGCTTCTCATTAAAGCCAACTGAAACAGACTCGTCTGCGTATACCGTGAGGGGACGTCTGATAAGAGCCGGGTAATCTGCGATCAGACCGAGCCACTGGGCATCCGTTTGTGGTGTCTTTAAGCCATCATCTAAATTGCGCCAAGTCATCGACGCACGATTCACCAACTTTTCCCAGCCACCCAGGGCTACAGCCCACTTTTTAAGGGAGGCCTGCGGTAAGGGGTGCTCACGATAATCCTCGAACTTATAAGAGACATCGTGTTGATCTAACCAGGCCAGCGCCTTGAGGCATGTGCTGCACTTTGCTAAGCCAAAAATTTTTAATACCATCAAAAGCTACTCCATATGTTCATTAAAACCGAGCCATGCATGTTGATAAGCCCGATTCAGCGCCGGCCAGCTCAAGTGTTCTTGTTGTGGCACAACTTTTCGAACTGACCGCAACAGGCGCGAGAGGTTTTCGGCTCGCAAGCCGTCGTTCACAGGAGTGTATCGGCTTCGATCAAAGTCAATCAGCCAAATCCGGTTATCGACATCCACCATGATGTTGTAAACATTTAAGTCGGCGTGCCAGACTCCGAAGGCATGCATCCTGGCGATCTCCCTACCCGCCTGAGCCCAGAGCTCTGGGTCAGTGACTCGTGCTAGCGGCTGAGCGTCTGGAATCCTAACAGTGAGCAGCGCCGCCTCATAGAGCAAACCCCGCCTCTGTACATGCGCCGCAATCGGTTGTGGCACAGGCAAACCTGCGCGATACATCAAACCCAGAAGTTCAAACTCTGCAAAGGCGCGTGTCTTTGACAATCCTGTCCAAATATACCCAGAGCGCAGCAGCTTGGCTGCCCAACCTCCGCGACGATAATGCCGCAATACAGCGCGCACGCCACGAATTTGTAGAAACCAGGCTGCGCTGCGTCCGCCCACTGCGACGGCAGCAGCCTCCCAGCGCGAGTCCTTGGGATCAAACCAAGCGCCGAGCTCCTTTGAGGAGGGGTGAGCACCTTGAGCAAACAGCCCGAGATCGACGCGCACCCAACGCTGCGGTGCAACCTGAACCGTCTGCGCTTCTAATTCGTTAGCCATCTTTGTTTCGCATCCAATCGGCGACACCGAAAAATATTTCCAGCATACGCTCGACCAAGGCATCATCATAAGATAAGTCTTTCATCGCGCGCCCCATGCATAAGAGCCACTGATCACGCTCCACAATTCCAATCGAGTAGGGTAAGTGTCGTGCACGCAAACGCGGGTGTCCGAAACGCTCTATGTAGTGTTGCGGTCCACCAAAGTAACCGCAAAGATACCAATACAACTTGTCACGTGCTTGATCTAACGATGGACCGTGTACGTCACGCAAGATCCTGAGATCTGCATCGATATCCATTACATCGTAAAAACGATCAACTAGCCGACGAATACCGAGTTCGCCACCAAGGATATCAAACGGAGAGGGTGTTGATTCAG
>CAIYWO010000194.1 GCA_903929925.1 uncultured beta proteobacterium
CGGGCAACAAAGCGTATTCGGACCTCGCAACTTCAACACGCAAGGTGGTCAAAGTTACTCGAATGACGGCTGGGATGGGTACCCCGCTGCACGGCAAAGACTGATTGACTCGATGCGGCAGACTCGTCTGTCAAACCCGGTCCTGCTCGGTGGCGACGTGCATCAAAACTGGGTGGGCCATATTCTGGCCGACTACAACAATCCAGCGAGCAAGAAAGTTGGGGTTGAGTTTTGCGGCACAAGTATTACTTCACTTACGACGCTAACGAATAGCGAACAGGCGAAAATTATTGAACGCCACCCACACTTTGTGTTTGGTGACTGTGAGTCGCGTGGCTTTGGAGTCGTGGAAATCACGCCCACCCAAATCACCACCACATTAAAAGCCGTTCGCGATGCGACCGACCCGCTTTCCGAGGCGTTCACACTTGCACGCTTTCATGTCGAAGCAGGTCAAACCGACATCAATAGACTCTAGTTACGCCCACTAAACGACCTGCTTGTACTATGCGGCGGAATCAACCTTCACGCCTGCGACCCACTCGCGCCACAGCGCGACGATAAGCGCCATCAATACCGGACCAATAAATAATCCCACAAATCCCATCGTCGTCACCCCACCGACCAACCCGAAAAAGGTAGGCAGGAATGGAAGCTTCACAGGACCGCCGACCAGCCTTGGTCGCAAGGTCTTGTCGACAATGAAGAGTTCGATCGAGCCCCACGCAAACAGTCCAGCGCCTGCCAACGGACTGCCCGATCCAACGAGATACAGAGAGACCAAGGTAAACGAAAGCGGAGCACCGCCGGGGATCATGGCCATCACGGCAGTAATCACACCCAGCAATACAGGAGATGGCACACCGGCAACCCAGTAGGCCACACCCAACACAACGCCCTCACCGATCGCGATCAGACCCATCCCAGTGACCGTTGCACTGATCGTCGCCGGCACCACGCGAGAGAAACGTTGCCAACGTGTCGGCAGCACGCGTTCGCCTAGGATATCAAGCTGAGCCGCCATGTAATGTCCGTCTTTGTAGACGAATAACAGGGTGATCAGCATAAACAGCAGGGTAAGCATGATGTGGAAAAAATTACCGGTAGCCGCGAGCACCAACCGGTAAATATTGCCAATATGCTGGCCACTGACCAACTCAACCATACTGCCGATCGCGTGGGGCTGGCCCAAATAGTCAGCCCAATAGGTCCCGAGCGTGTCACCAACGATCGGCAATGCGACGATCCATGCCGGCGCATCTACCCCATCCTTATTGGCTGCCAACACCCAAGCCACAAAGTGCCTAGCTTCGTTCACAGAGTAATAGAGCGCGACAGAGATCGGAACAATCAGTAGTACAACAATCGCCACCAACGCCGTGCTGGCCGCGAGGGTCGTCCGACCCGAGCAAACATCTACCCACTTTGAGTAGACAGGCCAGCTCGCAAACCCAATAATCAAGGCCGCGAGTACCGGCACCACAAAGCCGCTAAAGAAATAGACAGCGGCTGCCAGCAACAGAACTAGCAGCAACCTCGCAACGATATGGAGCGGTAAGACCGGTTGCATTAGGTCAGCACTCGCTGTGGCTTACCCGCGACGAAGGCCGCGATATTCGCGACAACGTTCGGGTAGAACACCGCGAAGTTTTCTGGCGTGGCGTAGCCCAAATGCGGCGTCAACAACGCACGCGGCACTTTGCGCCAGACATCGTCAGCAGCCAGGGGCTCTGAGTCATAAACATCAATACCTGCGCCACCGATCTTGCCTTGCTCTAACAACGCGCGCAAAGCAACTTGATCAATGAGGCCTGCACGCGAAGTATTCACGATGAACGCGGTGGGCTTCATCGACTTCAAGCTTGTCGCATCGACAACACCACGCGAGCGATCGCTCAGCACCATGTGCACGCTAATCGCATCCGACGTCTTAAAGAGTTCTTCTTTGCTCACGAGCTTAACGCCGGCCTCAGCAGCACGTTCTTCGGTCAGGTTGGGACTCCAGGCGACAACTTCCATGCCAAACGCATGACCAACCTTCGCAACCTTTTTACCTAACTGACCTGCGCCCACCAGTCCGAGGCGTTTGCCTTCAACCGTTGGGGGCATCGAGGTCTGCCAGAGTCCGTTCGTCATATTGACTGACTCTTGAGGAATCTTTTTAAACAACGCCAGCATCAACGCCCAAGCGAGCTCTGCAGTTGCGCCCGTGCTCTTGGGATCACCTGGCGAACCACACACGACCACGCCCTTTTGACGGCAGGCTTCGAGATCGATCGAGTTATTGCGCAAACCGGTCGTCACGAGCAATTTCAGTTTTGGCATCGCCTGAATAACGGAGGCCGGAAACGCCGAGCGCTCACGCATCGCAACAACAACTTCGAAATCAGCTAACGTCTTCGCAAGTTGCTCGGGCTGAATAAACTCATGGAAAAATTTAACGTCTGCGCCAAGCGAAGACCAGTCCGCCATTCCCTGGGCAACTTTCAAATAATCATCAAGAACTGCAATACGCATTGTCATCTCCAAATAATCTGACTGAATTTACTTCAATCTCTTCTCGAGTTCTTCTTTAGGGATTGCGCCCCCTACACGGCTGCCATCTGCAAAAAATATTGCAGGCGTCCCACGCACCATTAGCTTTTGTCCAAGCGCCACCATCTTATCAACAGGAACCTCGCAGTCAACTGTTGGCGGCACTACGCCTTTTAACATCCAAGCGTCCCAGGTTTCACCCCGATCCTTTGCGCACCAGATATTCTTAACTTTTTGGGTCGAGTCAGGTGACAGGATCGGGTAGGGGAAGGTATACACAGTCAGGTTGTCGATTTCACCCAGCGACTTGCGAAGGCTTTTGCAGTACCCACAATTTGGATCTTCAAAAATAGCGAGTTTGCGCGAGCCATCTCCGCGCACTTGTTTAAAGGCCAACTCAAACGGCAACTGTTCAAACGGTACCTTGGCTAACTCATCCTGCCGCTCACGCGTGATGTCGCGACGCGTTTTTGCGTCGATGAGCGTGCCATCCAGCACAAAGTTGACCTGTTCGTCCGTGTAGACGAGATCAGAGCCCAGTTGGACTTCATACAAACCGTACGGGGTCGAGCGTACACCGACGATAGGTGGATTATTGAAACGCTCGGCAAACAGCTTTTTGACTGCGGCTAATTTAGCGTCCTCGCTACTTGCAGCAGCGGCGGCCGCAACAACAGGAGGCGTTGCCTGGGCAACAACGGCAGTGCTACACAACGAGACCACGACCAACGACATACCCATAAAAAAACGTTTAAACATTATTGCTCCTAGCGGGAGGCCCCCGTGATCAGCTGCCGTTTAATAAACGGTAACTTTTCAGCGAGGTTCATCCCCATGTTGCGCAACCAAACGACGGGTGCGTGTTGAACATCAAACAAACGAGCTAAGCCATCTGTCACGAGACGCATCGCCAGCACTGGCTCTGCGCGAAGTCGGCGATACCGCCGCAATACCATTGGGTCCCCGGGACTGCGAAACGATTCGCGCTTCACAACAGTTTCTACGAGCGCTTGCACATCACCCAGCCCCAAATTAAGTCCTTGCCCTGCCAAGGGATGTACCCGATGGGCTGCATCACCGGCTAGCGCAAGGCGATCACTGATTAATGGCGATTGATCAAGCGTCAAGGGAAAGCTATGCACAGCACCACGCAAAGTCAACGTCCCTAATCGGCCCGCTGTGACAGCAGCGAGTCTTGCCTGTAGGGCCGCCGCACGCTCTTGAGGAGACATCGTCTGCAATGACTGCGCAATCTCTTCTTTAAGGGACCACACCATCGAAACTTGTGGGCCCTTCGTCGTGTCGGGCATCGGTAACAAAGCTAAGACACCGTCCGCACCAAACCATTGCAAGGCCGTCCCTTGATGCGGCAAGCTGCAATCAAAGTGAGCCACCAGAGCCGTTGCACCGTAAGGCCGACTATCTACCGTTAAGCCAGCCGCCGCCCGCAGAGGTGACTGTGCACCATCGGCTGCAATGAACAGCTCGGCCGCAAGCGTTGTGCCGCGCTCAGTTGTCAACGTACCAGGCGTGTAGGACGCAAATTTTTCAGTTACCCACTGCAGTCCCATCACTTGAGCGGCCTGTACCAGTACGCGCTCAATTTCAGAAGACTCTACGATCCAGGCTAGTTCAGCTTGCGCAGACTGCCAGGCGTTCAGGTTCAACAATCCATTGCCGTCACCATGGATTTCCATGGCCTGCACAGCAGTCAAACGTTGTACGTCCATCAAATCCCACACGCCAATCGATGCCAGGAACCGCTGGCTAGCAGGGGACAAGGCATAGACCCGAGGATAAAACTCGTCTTGCGCGAGCGTTGGCACGGTAGGTCGTGGGCCGACGAGCGTAACGGCCTCCCCCTTGCGGGCAAACGCCAACGCTGTGGATAAACCCACAATACCACTGCCACAAACGACGATTGAAGCGCTCATGCGGTTATGACCTGTTGCTTATCGGGCCGAAGGTGTGCCGGCCTGTTTAGGCCACAACACCCACATCTGACCGGTCTGTTTCATTCGGCCGGCGAGCTCGCCCGCCGCCGCACCAAAGCCCCAATAAAAATCGGTGCGTGCTGCGCCACGAATCGCGGTGCCGGTATCTTGTGCAAAAACCAATCGATTCAGTGCGGTATTAGAGGATGGCATCGTTGTCGACAAAAATACGGGAGTACCTAGTGGTACAAAATTTGTATCGACAGCGATTGAGCGCTGTGCCATCAACGGAATACCGTAAGCACCTTTGGGGCCAATTTCAGGATCGGTGATGGGCTCTTCTGCAAAGAACACCATCGCCGGATTCGCGTTCAGCATCTCTTGTGTGCGACCGGGATTGCGTTTCGCCCAGGCACGTATGCTTTGCATAGAGGTCTGCGCAATCGGCATTTCGCCTTTGTCCGCCAACCATTTCCCGATAGAAACATATGGGTGACCGTTATGGTCTGCATAGGCGACGCGGATTGTTTTA
>CAIYWO010000195.1 GCA_903929925.1 uncultured beta proteobacterium
ACTAAAGTAGATAGGCTTGACCAAGTCCGCCCACTCTTTCGGGGCGGGCAGCTTGTTAGCCTTCATGTAACGGGTGTTCCACATCAAACCATAGCCTGCAAGAGCCTGGCCGCGATAGAACCCGTTTGGATCATTGACAGGGTAGTTGCCAATTTTGGTCGGGATGTCGGGATTGCCAGGACCGATATTCACCAACATTTTTTGTTGAGACAAGACTTCGAAGGCATCCGGCGCCGAGGCCCAGAAAACCTCTACACGTGATCCTGGCGCTTGTTCCCGTACGTAAGCGATACCAGCAGCAGTGTTTTTATTAAGAATTTCAACGGTATCCGAGGGGTATTTGGCCTCATAAGCCTTCTTGTACGCTGCGGTGAGCTCTTTGGGGAAGGACGTCACGACCGAAATGGTCTCTGCCTGGACAAGACAAGGCGAGATCAAGGTAAGGGCAAGGGCGGCGAAACTTAAGCGGAAAGCGCTAGATTGCATATTGGCCTCTAAGGAATTGTGCAATAGAGTTGCGCATTGAGCGCAGTGAAATAGACTAAGAAATGGTAACAGGGTAAAGGGTCATTTTGATGTCTTAATCGATGAAAAGAATTGTTTAGGTAGGTTTTTAACTCTAGCCCGATTCTTTGCCTAGGGCAGTGATGTTCAATTATCATGAGGTCGCGCTTTGATTGCGAATTTAGCGGTCAAAGAAGCATAAAAAATAAAGGAAAATAATGAGACAAGTATTGAAGCGCAGCGTGGCCATGTTGCTTGCCTGTATGGCTTTCGTTTCGGGCATGGTTTTTGCGCAAGCTTATCCCTCACGACCGATTACGATCGTCGTCCCTTACGGTCCTGGCAGCGGTAACGATTTGATTGCCCGCGAGATCGCGCAAAAGTTGACCGGTATCCTGAATACGACAGTGGTTGTCGAAAACAAGGCGGGTGCGACGGGCAACATTGCGACAGACTATGTGGCGCAACAAAAACCGGACGGCTACACCATCTTTTTGACCAGCACGAGCGGGATTATTAATCAGGTCTCTAATTCCGCTGTTAAAACTGATTTATCAAAGGATTTTGAATCGATCGGCTTTGCTGCAGGCCTGCCTTATGTTGTTGCAGTGCCTCCGACGGTCGCTGCCAAATCGTTGACTGAGTTAGTTGCCTTGGCCAAAGCGAACCCTGGTAAGTTGAACTACAACGGGCCTTCGGGTAGCGTCTCGGACTACTTGGGCTCGATGCTCAAGGCAGCTGGCAATCTTGATATGGTGATGATTCCCTACAAGAGTACATCCGACGCACAAGTAGATGTGTTGGCGGGAAGAATTCAAGTTTGGTTCACCACAGCCCCTTCAGCGGTTGGTCTTGCCGAGAGCGGCAAGGTTCGTGTGCTGGCCGTGACCGGAGATAAGCGTCTAGCCAAACTGCCCGACGTTCCAACAGTAAAAGAGGCGGGTATTCCCAAGATGTTTACAGAGGTGTCTTTTTTCTTTGTCGCGCCAGCGGGAACGCCTAAGGATGTCGTTGCCAAGTTGAATGCCGCAATTGCGACTGCGCTCAAGAACAAAGAGACAGAGGAGCGTTTAGCAAATATTTCGGTGCAAACAAAAATTGGATCACCCGAAGAAGTGAATGCGCACATCAAGCAAGAGATGGCTAAGTGGTCTGAGGTCGTAAAAGTGGCACCTAAGCCTTAGTCGCTTGTAAAACTATTTGTGAAGGAGAGCGACCTTGGATGGTTGGAGAGCAAGACTGGGATTTTTACTGCCGCCTGGAAATCCAAATGTAGAGCCTGAGTTGATTTCGATGGCCCCTAAAGGTGTGTCAGTACATTTTGGCCGGATGATCGCGCGCGGGGTCACAGGAGATCACGCTGGGCAGGATGCCCGTACGCGCTGCCAGTTAGATCACATTGATGAGCAAACTGAAATGTTGGCGCACTTGCGTCCGCAGGTCATCGCCATGGCGCATACTGCGTCGAGCTACATGCTGGGTCGGGAAGGTGAAATCGCTCTGACCGCACGTCTTGAAAAGCAATATGACATTCGGTTTACATCGGCGTTTGTCAGCGTCGTTGCGGCAATGGAAGAGTTGGGTGTGAAGAAAGTTGCGCTTGGAACGCCTTACGCAGAAGCACAGACCTTGGCTGGTAAAGCCGCCCTGGAAAGTTACGGCTTAAAGGTCGTCAATTATCGGCGCCTCGAGAACGTTCGTAATATTTACGAAGAGACGCCAGCTCGAGCGTATGCTTTGGCAAAAGCTGCTAACACGGCTGAAGCCGAAGTGATATTTTTGAGTGGTGTAGGGATGCCAACCGTCGAGGTTTTGGATGCGCTTGAAAAAGATCTCGGCAAACCGGTGATCTCTAGCGTGGCGGCAATGATGTGGAATTGTTTGCGTATCGCGGGCGTGCAACCGGTTGTGCCTGGTTATGGTCGCTTGCTTGCGGGCTAGCGATCTTCATACTCGTGTTTTCGGAGATCGTGCGTGGTTGAGCGCGGATTGAATTTGCTTTGGGTTGTTCTGGGCTTGGCAACAATGGCCAACGCCTGGACGCTTGGCCTGTTCGGCTCTATGGGGCCAGATAGCGGTCTGTTCCCAATGATTTGTGGTGTCATCATCACGTCATGCGGTTTGATGCTGATGATCAATCGGTCGACGCGTGTAGTCAATCCTGACTGGCCCGCCTCAGCAGGCCGTCGACGCATACTTGGTGTGCTGGGTGGACTCATTGGATTGACAGTAACGCTACCCTACTTAGGTTTCGCGATCTCGAGTGCGCTCACTACTTTTGTATTGCTGCAAACAGTAGAGCGTTCACGAGTAATCGAGTCTGTCATTCTGACGGTCGTCTCGGTTTCTGTGATCGTCTATGTCTTTGGTCATTTGCTTGGCATGTCTTTGCCTCGCGGTCCTTGGGGTTGGTGATGGAGGCAATCAATGGCCTAGCGATGGGATTTTCGGTGTTGTTTACACCGGAAAACTTGTACTTTTGTTTCCTGGGTAGTTTGGTTGGGACCTTGGTTGGTGTTTTACCTGGTATTGGGCCTCTCGCGGCGTTGGCGCTGCTCTTGCCCGTTACCTTTCAGATGTCTCCGGTCGCAGGGCTTGGGATGTTGTGTGCGATTTTCTATGGGGCCATGTACGGAGGCTCGACAACTTCGATTTTGGTGAATATACCGGGCGAGGCTGCATCAGTCGTCACAGCGCTCGATGGGCATGCAATGGCCAAACAAGGCCGAGCAGGCGCAGCACTCGGTATGGCAGCGATCGGTTCGTTTATCGCAGGCACCATATCCTTGGTGGCTTTGACTTTCTTTTCACCCTTATTAGCTTCTGTCGCAATTAGTTTTGGTCCGCCCGAAAACTTTGGATTGATGGTGCTTGGGCTTGTGTCGACTCTCTATATGATCGGTGGGTCTAAGGTGAAGGGCATCCTGATGATTGCCCTCGGGTTTCTTGCCGCAACCGTTGGAATGGATATCGTCAACGGACAAGATCGCTTTACGTTGAATAACGTGAATCTGGCTGGTGGCATTGAGATTTTGTCCGTCGTGATCGGCCTGTATGGCGTCGCGGAAATCCTCGCGAACTGTGAAACGATCGTAAAGAACCAATTGCTCTCCGATAAAGTCCGGGGGCTGTGGCCTTCATTCAGCGATTGGAAGGCGTCTTGGAAGCCGATGATGCGCGGCAGTTTTTTAGGGTTTTTCCTTGGTCTCGTTCCAGGCGGTGGACCGGTGACGGCCTCCTTTGTGTCTTACACGCTCGAGAAGCGGTTAGCCAAGAATCCTGAGCGCTTTGGCAAAGGTGCAATCGAAGGCGTTGCGGGACCTGAGGCGGCTAACAATGCCGCGGTCTCCGGCGGGATGATTCCCTTATTTACGTTGGGTATCCCTGGTAATGCTGTTACGGCTTTATTGCTGGGAGCCTTGGTGATTCAAGGCGTACAGCCAGGACCAACCTTTATCACACAGCGACCAGACTTATTCTGGGGTGTGGTCGCAAGTATGTACGTAGGCAACGTTTTTTTGCTGCTTCTAAACTTACCCCTGATCGGGTTATGGGTACAGTGCCTTAGAGTGCCATATCGAGTATTGTTTCCGTTGATCTTACTGTTGGCCGTTGTCGGAACCTACTCCGCAAATAAAAACGTTTTCGATTTGTGGGTCATGCTTGGTTTTGGCGTCGTGGGTTATGTCTTACGTAAACTGCAGTATGAGTTTTCACCATTCTTGATCGCGTTTGTGCTGGCGCCAATGCTTGAACAATCGTTACGGCAGTCCTTAGTGATGTCGCCACACGGAATGTTGATTTTTGCAGAGAGGCCGATTGCGGCCTGTTTGATTGGTATAAGTTTGATTTTGGCAGTGCTAGTTTTTCGTCAACGAAAGTTGAATCAACCCGTAGGAGACATATAAATGAAACTGATCCACTCTTTTATTAGCGTGCTCGCTGCAGCCGCCTCGGCAACAGCTATGGCACAAGTATCACCCGATGTGGCGAAGCTAAAGCCAAAGGACTTTCCAACTCAGTCAATTGAGTACACCGTCGTGTACCCAGCTGGCGGCGGGATGGATCTCACGGCGCGCCAACTCGCAAAATATGCCGAGCAAGTCAGTGGTGACAAGATCCTGGTGAATAATCGTACCGGTGGTGCAGGCATGGTTGGACACGCCTACCTCGCAACACAAGCGAAACCCGATGGTTACACGGTTGGCATTCTAGCCAATCTGGTCTGGGGTGATGCGATGTTGCGCGGCAAGGACAAATGGTCCTTGTCGAACCTAGAGACCATCGCTTACATCAATAGCGATGCGCTGGCTTGGGTATCAGCAACAAAGGGGCCCTTCGCTGGCAAGTCGGCTAAAGAGATCGTTCAGACTGCTAAGGACAAACCAGGCACTGTGCGCGTAGCGATTGTGCCGGGCAGTATGTGGGAGTACCTGATCGATCAGATTGAAGCGGCCACCGGAGCAAAGTTTCTTCGTGTACCGTTCCAGGGCGGTAAACCCGGCATTGTTGCCTTGTTAGGCGGTAACGTCGACATCGCGCAAGGCTTCTATGGCGAGTTCGAGAGCTACTTACAGGCTGATCAGGTCAAACCAATTGCTGTGGCAAGCGGCAGTCGTCTGAGCAATATGAAGGATGTTGCGACCTTCAACGAGATCTTCGGAACTAAAGACATCGTTTGGAACATCATCCGTTTGGCTGTCGTGCCTAAAGGTACGCCTGCAGATCGCAAAGCCTACTTGGCAGCAATGATTAACGCAGCGGTACGCACACCAGCCTTGACGGCAGAATTTGCAAAACTGGGTGCTTACTCCGATCCGCTCTTGACCAATCCAGCGACCGCTGCAGCTGAGCTTGATAAGATGGCCCAGGCTGAGCGTGCGTTCTATGTCAAAACAGGTCGTCTGAAGTAAAGTTTTTAAAGTGACGCCATCGCTACTTTCTGAACCGCTTGTCTTAGCAGGCAAGCGGTTGCGTAACCGCGTTGCGCATGCCTCAATGACAACGCATATGGGATATCAGTCCCAGGTCAGCGATCGTCAAATTCAGTATTACGAGAACCGCGCTAAAGGTGGTGCGGCACTCATTGTCACTGAGCCGTTGCTCATGGCACCCCATCAGACAAACCCTGCTCGGATTCGGGTTTGGAACGACGACAATTTGGGCGGACTAAAACGTTGGGCTGCTGCCGTTGAAGGCCATGACTGTAGACTGCTCGGTCAAATACAAGATCCTGGCCGAGGCCATCACGATGCAGGCCGGAACTACAGCGCACTTGCGCCATCAGCTTTGCCGGATGATCTGAGCTGGACAATGCCGCACGCATTGACCGGAAGTGAAATCAAAAACTTGATTGCCGACTTTGCGTTGTCTTCGGCGCGACTGCAACGCTGTGGGTTTAGTGGAGTCGAGTTGTCCGGTGCGCATGGGCATCTCTTTAGTCAGTTCATGTCGCCCTGGTCTAACCGACGGTCCGATGAGTATGGCGGTGATTGGGAAAACCGCACACGTTTTGTGCGTGAGTTGGTCTCAAGCATTCGGGACTTGTGTGGGCGCCACTTCATTATTGGCTTGAAGCTGCCAAGCAATGACGGCATTCCGAACAGTATTGGGCCGGAGGAGGCCGCCATCTTGGCGGACTTCTTTACGCGTTCAAAAGAGGTTGATTATGTTTGTTTCGCCCAAGGCGCTCACGCACGATCGCTTGAGACGCACGTACCTGACCGAAACGGACCCAACGTTCCTTATATTGGTCTAATTAATAAGCTTAAAGCGTCGTGCAATGATGTTGCGGTCATGGCCTTGGGGCGAATTACGGATCCGGCTGAAGCCGAGGGGATATTGACGCGAGGTGACGCAGACCTAATTGGGATGGGGCGTACGCTTTTGGCTGATCCTGCCTGGTACAACAAGGCGATGCAAGGGCGAACGAACGATATCCGCTACTGCATCTCGTGTAATACCTGTTGGGACACCATCATTACTTATGGTGAACCGCTCGCGTGCGTCAATAACCCGCGGGTCGCGGAAAAGAGAGAGGTCGACTGGTGGCCCAAACCAGCAAAACGTAAGCATCGCGTTGTTGTTGTCGGATCAGGAATTGCTGGTATGGAAGCGGCCTGGGTTGCTGCAGCGCGCGGACATTCGGTTACTTTGTTGGGGACTGGATCGGATGTTGGGGGCAAGGCCCGGCTGCGAGCCCAGCTTCCCGGGGGCGAGACGATTACCAGTATTTATGACTATCAGATGGTCTGTGCACAAAGGGCGGGTGTAGATATCCGTCTTGGTATGCGCGCTGAGTTGCACGATATTCTGTCGCTTAATCCCGATTCCGTCATCCTGGCGACTGGTGGCACGATGCACCGGCCAGAATGGGTCCCTGAAGAAATCGCACGAGAGGGTTGGGTCACCGATCTTCCAAATGCCATGCAAGATGTTGTGAAGCTTTCTTCTCGTCAGGCGGGCACTGCAGTCGTTTTCGATATGGACCACACCGAAGGCACCTACGCGGCGGTGGAGCTTTTGGCGCAACGCTTCGAAAGAGTTGTCTTGATGACACCTCGTGCGCTGATTGCACAGGATGAATCATTAGTAACACGACAGGGAATTTTGCGTCGGCTATCGATGGCAAGAGTTGAGATGCTGTTGCTGAGTGAACCGGTATGGTCCAGTGAGTTTGAGGATGGCGTGCTTGAGTACAAGAATGTCTACAACGGAGATCTCGGTCGGATCGAGAATATCTCCTTCTTGTCGTATTCGACCCCGCGCGCCGCAAATGTTGATCTGGTTGAGCCACTTAAGGCGTACGACCTTGAGCTATATCTTGTGGGGGATTGTCGCGTAGCGCGAGGACTGATGGGCGCGACACGTGATGGCCACAAGGCGGGTGAATCTGTGGGTAGGTATATTAACTTTAGAAAGGAGATGCCAATGTCGAGCACCACTATACGTAACATTGACGTAGATACTGCACTGAAGGCGATTAAGGCCGCACGAGAAAAAGCGGGCGCCTTAAAAGTAAATATGTCCATCGCGGTATGCGATGCTGCTGGCCATCTTAAGGCGTTTGTTCGAATGGATGGCGCCTCTCTGATCTCGCTTCAAATTGCGCAGGATAAGGCACATACAGCGATATCAGGTGGGATCCCTACGCACAAATGGCACGAATACATCAAAGATGATGCGCCCTTGATTCATGGCATTGTGCACACACCCAGATTCATTATTTTTGGGGGTGGCTACCCGATCATGGAGAACGGGCAGATGATTGGAGGAATTGGTTTGAGCGGTGGCCATTATTCTCAGGACATGGAATGTGCTGAGGCAGCGCTCAAGGCGATTGGTCTTCCTGACTAGGTTTAAAAAAATCTAGTCATCCAGAGAGCGATATCTGGAAACACTGCCAGCAGGACCAACAAGGCAAGCATTGCAAACACAAAAGGTAATGATCCCACGATGACTGGGGTCATTGAGCCGCTCGACCGAAGGCTTTGTACAACAAACAGATTTAATCCGACTGGCGGCGTGATCAAGGCTGCTTCAACTAGCACGATAATGATGATTCCGAGCCAAATTGGGTCGTAGCCTAAGGCAATCATGACGGGTGCGACGATTGGAATTGTGGTGATCATCATCGATAACGTTTCCATGAAGCACCCGAGCACCAAATAAAATATCACAAGGATCACTAGCATCCATTGCGCAGAAACGCCGAGTCCCGATATTGCATTGGTCAGCGCGGTAGTTAGACCTGTCGCAGACATCACAAAATTTAGAAAGCTCGCGCCAATCACGATAAGCATGATCATTGCCGAAGCGCGCATCGTGTTTTCGATAGACTCACGCATCATCGCAAGGCTCAACCGTCGGTAAGCGGCTGCAAGCGCCATCGCACCAAATACACCTAGAGCCGCAGCCTCCGTTGGCGTCGCTACACCAGCATAAATTGAGCCGACAACAAGTAAGAAAATTCCCATTGGGGGCACTAGGTGAACCAAGGCTTTAAAGCGCTGGGACCATGTCGCGTGAATTCGCTGACCGCCCCATTGAGGTCTTACGATGCAGGCAAATGCAATCGTTGCCATAAACAGTAGAGCTAAAAGCAAGCCAGGAATAATGCCTGCAAGATAGAGCTTTGGCACTGAAGAATTCGTCAGTACGCCGTAAATGACCAGATTGATCGAAGGCGGGATCAAAA
>CAIYWO010000196.1 GCA_903929925.1 uncultured beta proteobacterium
GACTGGATCGATGCGCGCATGGTTCCGCTCGCCGATGGTAAGTTCGGGTTAAACGACTACGTTCTCTACATTCAACAGTTCCTTGAGGCCCTTGGACCTGATGTTCACCTCATGTCCGTCTGCCAACCAACGGTTCCAGCTCTGGCTGCCGTGTCATTAATGGCTTCGAATAACAACCCCTGTTTGCCCCGCAGTATGGTGATGATGGGTGGTCCGATTGACCCGCGTTGCTCGCCCACACAAGTAAACCGGCTGGCAACAACTAAACCATTTGAGTGGTTCGAAGAGAAACTGATTCACACCGTGCCGTCCCAATATCCAGGTGTAGGCCGTCGTGTGTACCCAGGTTTCCTGCAACATGCCGGCTTTCTGTCCATGAACCCAGATCGCCATCTCAAAGCGCACTACGACTTTTATCTTGATTTGCTGCGCGGTGATGAGGACGATGCTGAGGCGCATCGTCGCTTCTACAACGAATACAACGCAGTCCTCGATATGTCGGCCGATTTTTACCTGGAAACCATTCGCACTGTGTTTCAGGACTTCGATCTGCCGAATGGCACCTGGGTGATCGATGGGCAGCTCGTCAAGCCCTCCGACATCAAATCGGTAGCGCTCTTCACCATTGAAGGTGAACTCGACGATATTTCTGGCGAAGGGCAAACGCGTGCTGCACAAGATTTGTGCTCGAGTATTCCAGCAAAACGCAAGCAACACTACACAGCCCCAGACTGCGGACACTACGGTATTTTCTCAGGTCGTCGTTGGCGCACAACGATCTGCCCGAAAATTGCTGAGTTCGTACGCAGCGCTTAAGTGCGCCATGCTCGCTGAACGCATCAACGACCTGCTGCCGCAGACCCAGTGCACGAAATGCGGTTATGCAGGTTGCGCACCCTACGCGCAAGCCATCGCAGCAGGCCAAGCCCCGATTAATCGCTGCCCTCCGGGCGGCGATCAAGGCATTGCAGCACTCGCCAAACTCTTAAAAACCGATACCCTGCCCCTTGACGAAACCTGTGGGCAACATCTGCCCCTGCAGGTTGCCGTCATTGATGAGCAATATTGCATCGGTTGCACGCTTTGCATACAAGCTTGTCCCGTAGATGCCATTGTTGGTGCATCAAAACTTATGCATACAGTTGTGGCACAGCACTGCACGGGTTGCGATCTGTGTGTCTCGCCTTGCCCAGTTGACTGCATTGAAATGGTTACCGTCTCTCCAGTGCGGGCCTGGGGCTCCGACGATGCAACCGCCTCTCGCCAGAGATTTGAAGCGCGCAACGTACGTCTGGCCCAGCCCGAACAAGAGCCAAAAAAACAGGAAACAACGCAGCAAATCGGCGATGCTGTCGCGCAGGCACTTACCAAAGCGCGCGCACGCCGCGCTGCCGCAACAACGCCATGAATCCAGCCAAACGCCAGGAGATCTTCACGAGACTGCGCGCGGCAAATCCGTCGCCCACAACCGAACTCGAATACAAGACAGACTTCCAGCTGTTGATTGCTGTGATGCTTTCTGCGCAAGCAACCGACAAGTCCGTCAATATTGCCACTCGCAAACTCTTCCCACGCCACGGAACACCCAAGACAATCCTAGCGCTTGGCGTTGAAGGATTGATGCCGTTTATTCAAACGATCGGCCTGTATAAAACCAAAGCGAAAAACGTAATCGCGACCTGTGCATTGCTGCTTGAGCAGCATGGCGGCAAGGTTCCACGTACCCGAGAAGCCCTGGAAGCCTTGCCCGGGGTAGGTCGGAAAACAGCCAACGTTGTGCTCAATACCGCGTTTGGCGAACCCACTATAGCTGTCGATACGCATATTTTCCGAGTGTCGAACCGCACAAAAATTGCCCCCGGCAAGGATGTGCTGGCGGTTGAGCGCGGCCTAGAGAAATTCATCCCCGCCGAATTCAAAGTCGATGCCCATCACTGGCTGATTCTGCACGGTCGCTACGTCTGTGTGGCCCGCACACCCAAGTGCCCGCAGTGCGGGATCTCCGACTTGTGTGAGTATTCAAAAAAGACCAAGGGTTAAACCCCCTATGACAAACCCGAATTGAGGTTTTACTCCCATCCGGGGGATAATTCTATGCAGAATTAAAACCATCTCTGATGCACAAGCGAATGAACGACATCATTCTCGAGACCAAGAATCTCACGAAAGAATTCCGCGGCTTCGTCGCCGTCAATGACATCTCCCTGCGCGTCCAGCGCGGGCAGATTCACGCCTTGATTGGCCCCAACGGTGCGGGCAAAACGACTTGCTTTAACTTGCTCACCAAATTTCTGACACCCACCAGGGGGTCGATCGCCTTCAATGGCATCGACATCACCAAAGATCGACCCGCACAAATCGCGCGTCGCGGCATCATTCGCTCATTTCAGATTTCAGCTGTTTTCCCACACCTGACGGTGCTTGAGAATGTGCGTATTGGTTTGCAACGCGAAACCGGACTGTCGTTTCATTTCTGGCAAAGTGAAAAACGCCTGAATCAACTGAATGATCGCGCGCAAGCGCTCCTTGAGCAGGTCGATCTGGGTGGCTTTTCGAATGAAATCACGGGTAGCCTGCCCTACGGTCGCAAACGTGCACTAGAAATCGCCACGACTCTGGCAATGGAGCCGGAGCTGATGCTCTTAGATGAGCCGACGCAAGGCATGGGGCACGAGGATGTCGACCGGGTCACGCAACTGATCAAACGCGTGAGCGTTGGCCGCACGATCCTGATGGTTGAGCACAACATGAACGTGGTCTCATCGATCGCGGACACCATTACGGTTCTGGCACGTGGCGCCGTCTTGGCTGAAGGTCCTTATTCACACGTTTCAAGAGATCCAGCTGTCATGGAAGCCTATATGGGCACCACTGAAGGTGAACTCGAAGGAGCGCACGCATGAGCGCACCCGCACTTGAACTCTCCGGACTCAACGCCTGGTATGGGGAGTCGCATATTCTGCACGGCGTTAACCTCACCGTGCAAAAAGGTGAAGTCGTCACGCTGCTTGGTCGCAACGGCGCGGGAAGAACAACAACACTGCGTGCGATTCTCGGACTCACCGGATCACGGACCGGCTCGGTCCGGATTCATGGAACCGAAGCGATCGACATGCCGACCTACAAGATCGCGCATCTCGGAATTGGCTACTGCCCCGAAGAGCGTGGCATCTTTGCCAGCTTGTCGTGTGAAGAGAACTTACTACTGCCCCCGCCGGTTGGCGCTCTAGGTGGCAGTATGTCGCTCTCAGAGATTTATGAGATGTTTCCCAACCTGCTTGAACGCCGCCACTCTCCCGGCACGCGTTTGTCAGGGGGTGAACAGCAGATGCTTGCCGTGGCGCGCATTTTGCGCACGGGTGCGAACCTATTGCTCCTTGATGAAATCTCCGAAGGCCTGGCGCCGGTGATCGTTCAGGCCTTGGGTCGCATGATAAAGACATTAAAATCAAAGGGTTACACCATTATTATGGTTGAACAGAATTTCCGGTTTGCCGCTCCATTGGCCGACCGGTTTTACGTGATGGAGCATGGCCAAATCGTCGAACACTTCGCGGCCGCCGAGCTCAAGGACAAGCAAGCCGTTCTAAACGAATTGCTTGGGGTTTAATACTATTTTCTGCAGCGATTCTCTGGAGCTATCCAAATGAAACTTCGTACTCTTAGCGCCTCAATGATGCTGGCTAGCGCCGGCCTCTTGGCACAGCCAGCGATGGCAAACATCTCTGACAACGTCATCCGTATCGGTTTCATCACCGACATGGCCAGCGTCTACTCAGACATTGACGGTGCCGGCGGCATTGAAGCTGCTCGCATGGCGATTGCCGATGCAGGCGGTGAAATCAACGGTAAAAAAATTGAACTGGTTTTCGCCGATCACCAAAACAAGGCAGACGTTGCAGCAGCACGCGCCCGCGAATGGTTTGATCAGCAAAAAATCGACATGCTGATTGGCGGCACAAACTCTGGCGTGAACCTCGCGTTGGCGGGCATTGCCGCTGAACGCAAGAAGCCCTTCTTCGCTATTGGCGCGGCAGCTTCTGATCTGACGGGTTCACAGTGCACACCTTACACTGTGCATTGGGCCTATGACACGGTTGCGCTGGCGCGTGGCACGGGTTCAGCCGTGGTGAAAGCCGGCGGCAAATCCTGGTACTTCCTGACTGCCGACTACGCATTCGGTCATGCCCTCGAGCGCGATACAGCAAACGTGGTGAAAGCAGCGGGCGGTGAAGTGCGCGGTCAAGTGCGTGCACCACTGAACTCGTCTGACTTCTCCTCGTTCCTGTTGCAAGCACAAAGCTCCAAGGCACAGATTTTAGGTCTGGCCAACGCTGGCGGCGACACGATCAACTCGATCAAAGCTGCAAACGAATTCGGCATTGGCAAGACAATGAAAATGGCTGGCTTGCTGATTTTTATTAACGACATTCATTCACTCGGTTTGAATGTGACCCAGGGCATGCAATTTACCGATGGCTGGTACTGGGATCAAAACGACGAGACTCGTGAATGGTCAAAGAAATTCGAAGCACGTGTTAAGCGCAAGCCTTCGATGATCCAGGCTGGTGACTACTCCGCTGTGTCGTTCTACCTCAAGGCAGTTAAAGCAACAGGTAGCGATGATGGCGACACCGTCATGAAATGGATGAAGTCCAACAAAGTCAACGACATGTTCGCAAAGAACGGATATGTCCGCGAAGATGGCCGCATGATTCACGACATGTTCCTGATGGAAGTCAAAAAACCTAGCGAATCAAAAGGTCCTTGGGACTATTACAAGCAGATCGCCGTATTGCCAGGTGAAGAAGTGTTCACCAAACTCTCCGAGTCGACCTGCAAGCTGGTCAAGAAGTAATCAGAACAACACCATCGCGCATCAAGTATGCGCGATGGTGCGTTCTGCTCATGCAGTCGATGCGAAGCAGATAGAACATGATCATGATCTTTGGTATACCGTTGCAGGCCTTTCTGGGCCAGCTGTTGCTTGGTTTAGTCAACGGCTCTTTCTACGCCATTTTGTCGCTGGGCCTAGCGGTGATTTTTGGCTTACTCAACGTCATCAACTTCGCGCACGGCGCGTTATACATGCTGGGTGCATTCCTGGCCTGGATGGGTTTGTCATACTTTGGCATCAATTACTGGTTGATGTTGGTCCTAGCGCCAATCATTGTTGGCCTCTTCGGCATTCTGATTGAAAAATTTCTGCTCAAGCATCTTTACAAGCTTGATCATCTGTACGGCTTATTACTGACTTTCGGTATCACCTTGCTGATCGAAGGTCTATTTCGCAGTTTCTACGGCGTTTCAGGTCAGCCTTACTCGACGCCTGAAGCCTTGCGCGGTGCGACCAATCTGGGTTTCATGATGTTGCCCAACTATCGCGCCTGGGTCGTCGTGGCCTCGGTTGTGGTCTGCGTCATTACTTGGTTCATTATCGAGCGCACCCGCTTAGGTGCTTTGTTGCGTGCCGGCACTGAAAACCCACGCCTTGTCGAAGCCTTTGGCGTCAACGTGCCCTTGATGATCACACTGACCTACGGCTTCGGCGTGGCCTTAGCGGGCTTTGCTGGCGTCCTGGCCGCCCCGATTCTGCAAGTCTCGCCACTGATGGGGTCAAACCTGATCATCGTCGTGTTCGCGGTTGTGGTGATCGGCGGGATGGGCTCGATCATGGGTGCGATTGTGACTGGCCTTGGTTTAGGTATTATCGAGGGCTTAACCAAAGTGTTTTGGCCTGAAGCCTCAAGCACCGTTGTGTTCATTATCATGGCTATTGTCTTGCTTATCCGCCCTGCCGGACTATTCGGAAAAGAAAAATGAATCGTCAAGCGCTCGGCTATATCGTCTTTCTGTTATTCCTAGCGGCAATCCCGCTGATGGGTATTTATCCCATCTTCGCCATGAAGATCATGTGTTACGCGCTCTTTGCGTGCGCCTTCAACCTGCTGCTTGGTTTCACTGGCTTACTCTCCTTTGGTCACGCAGCCTTTTTGGGTAGCGCAGCCTACGCTTCCGGACACGCCATGAAGCTTTGGGGTTTCACCCCCGAGCTGGGCATTGCCTACGGCGTCCTAGTCGCTGGAGCCCTTGGTCTAGCCATGGGTGCGCTCGCGATTCGACGCAGCGGTATCTATTTTGCAATGATCACGCTTGCGCTCTCGCAGATGGTCTACTTCTACTTTTTGCAAGCGAAGTTCACAGGCGGTGAAGATGGTCTGCAAGGTGTCCCTCGCGGCACGCTGTTCGGGCTCATTGATCTCAAAAGCGACTTGAACCTGTACTACGTCGTCATGGGTATTTTTGTGCTGGGCTACTTCATTATCTGGCGTACTGTGCACTCCCCGTTCGGTCAGGTACTCAAAGCCATCCGAGAGAACGAACCACGGGCAATCTCGTTAGGTTATGACGTCGACCGCTTCAAGTTACTCGCCTTTGTCTTGTCTGCCATGTTGGCGGGCTTAGCGGGCTCGACCAAGATGCTGATCTTTGTCTCTGCGACGCTTTCAGATGCGACGTGGCAGATGTCAGGTCTGGTGATCTTGATGACGCTCATTGGTGGCCTCGGCACACTGGTCGGCCCAGTCATTGGCGCCTTCATCGTTGTCTTGCTTGAAAACAAAGTCGGCGACTTTGGAGCAGCCTTAACAAAACTGACGGGCATCGAATGGTTTCAACGCCTGGGTGAGTCCGTCACCATCGTGATTGGCTTGATCTTCGTGATCTGCGTGCTGGCCTTCAGACGCGGCTTAGTCGGCGAGCTTAGTGCCTGGTGGGAAAAGCGACAAACCGCCCGTCAGTAAGCAATGACTGTCACGAAAGCTTCACAAAACGGTCACCCACCTTACATGAAAGAGCCCTAGGATTGTTTTCAGGATTTTTAACTGGAATCAATCATGCGTGCTCGCTTTCCGAATATTCTCAGCATTGTCGCCCTGACCTTTGCTTGTGCGCTCAGCCAAGCACCTTGGGCAAGCGCCCAATCGACAGACACAAGGCCCGTTATTCGGGTGGCTGTTCAACAAATCGCTAATAGTGGTGCGCTAGACCCCCTACGCGAGCAAAGCAATGTTGGCACGCGCGTGCTACCCATGATCTACGCGGGATTAATCGAGCTAGATACCGTTGGCGATTTAAGTCCTCGCGCTGCTCTTGCTGAATCTTGGAAACGCATCGACGAGCGCACGCTCGAGTTTAAGTTGCGTCCAGGCGTGAAGTTCCATAACGGAGATACAGTCACTGTTGAGGATATCGCCTTTAGCTTTAGTCCACAAAGGATGTTTGGTAATAGTCAACCCTCAATGGGCCCAACAACTAAGTCTGCTGCTGCAGCATCGAAGCCGGCCGGCGACGCAAGCTTTGCCTCAGGACCAACCCCTCCCGCCGAGGTGGTTGCAGTCGCTCGTAACATTTGGCCCTCTCTAATTGGGGTTGAGATCGTTGACGACAAAACCATTCGGTTAGTGAATGCCCTACCGGATGTCACGTTAGAGGGGCGTCTAGCGCGCTTAGGGTCGGAAATCATTTCTAAGAAAGCTTATCTGGCTGCTAAAGACTGGAACGCCTGGGCACAAAACCCAATCAGTGCTGGTCCCTTCAAAGTTAAGGAACTCAAGCAAGATCAATACTTGGTGCTAGTTGCGCATGATGATTATTTTGGCGGCAAACCGAATATCAAGGAAATTCGCTACACCGTCGTGCCCGAGGTATCGTCAAGAATCAACGGCTTAGTCACCGGACAATATGATTTTGTTACGGACATCCCTCCAGACCAGTTCAAGATTATTCAAAACAATCCTAAATTTGAAGTAACGGGTGGACCTGTGATGAACCACCGATTGGTTGTCTTCGACAAAACACATCCTGTCCTTGCCAATCCCAAAATCCGTCAGGCGATGACGCACGCCATAGATCGCAAAGCGATTATCGATGCACTCTGGGGTGGACGGACCTCGATCCCCGCAGGACTGCAGTGGGAGTTCTATGCCGACATGTTCATCAACGACTGGTCCGTACCAAAGTATGACGTTGCACTCGCAAAAAAGCTCTTAAAAGAAGCGGGATACAAAGGCGAGACCATTCACTTTCGGACGATGAACAACTACTACACCAACCAGACGCAAACAGACCAAATCATGCTTGAAATGTGGCGCGCGGTAGGTCTAAACGTCCAGATGCAAATGGCGGAAAACTGGACACAGATTTTTGAGAAAGGGCCTACGCGAGGCATACGAGGCTGGTCAAACTCGGCTCCCTTTAGCGACCCAGTGAGCTCGATGGTGAATCAGCACGGCCCGCAGGGTCAACAGCAACGGATGGGCGAGTGGAGTAACGAGGAGTTCAACAAACTTTCAAACGTCCTGGTGACCTCTGTTGATCAAAAAGAGCGTCGTCAGGCCTTTGCGCGGATGCTCGAGATTGCTGAACGCGAAGACCCTGCCTACACGGTTCTGCATCGCACGGCTGTTTTCTACGCCAAACGTAAAGACATCACGTGGAAACCGTCCCAAACCTTCTTGATGGACTTTCGCCCTAGCAACTTACAGCTCTCGCAATGAACTCCGCGTTACAGCACGACCCACAGGCGCTTCTCAGCGTCCGTGGGTTGACGATTAGTTTCGCTAACGAAGAGCAGACACGAACCGTCGTACAGGACATCGACCTTGACATTCACAAAGGCATGTCGCTGGGGATTGTTGGGGAGTCAGGTTGCGGCAAAAGCGTCACGTGGATGGCGATACTTGGCTTATTAGGTGCTCGCGCACAGATCCAAGGAAGCGCTCGACTTGCAGGGCAAGAGCTCTTAGGCTTGACCGATCAGGAATTATCGACGGTGCGGGGTGGGAAAATTGCCATGATTTTTCAGGACCCCGCCTCCTGCTTGAACCCTGTACATCGAATCGAAAAACAATTAACTGAAAGTTTGGCCCTTCACCGCGCTCTGTTTGGTGCAGAGGCACGACGCGTAGCCCTCGATCTACTCGACCGCGTGGAGATGCCCAACGCGGGCCAGCGCTTGTCCGCCTACCCACATGAACTTTCTGGCGGCATGAATCAGCGCGTCATGATTGCCATGGCGCTCGCTGGACAACCAGAATTGTTAGTAGCGGACGAACCTACTACTGCGCTCGACGCAACTGTACAGGCCCAAATCCTGGACTTGCTCAATCAAATCCGCAAAGACTCGGGCATGGCGCTCGTTTTAATCTCACACGACCTGGGTGTTATCACCGAAGCGAGTGAACAGGTCGCCGTGATGTATGCGGGACGTATCGTCGAATATATGCGAACAGAGCATTTGTTCACGCATGCCCGTCACCCCTATACCAACGGGCTCTTAGGCGCGATGCCTTCCCTTGAGGCAGAGCACAGCGCACTCAAGACTATTCCAGGACAAGTGCCGCAAGCCGGCGCACACTTTAAGGGTTGCAGCTTCGCCCCACGCTGCACAGAAATAAGATCCATTTGCCACGATGCAGTCCCTGCACTGGAAACAGCCAATGCCGACCAACGCGTTGCCTGCCATGTAGCGAGGCTTTCATGACCGCCTTACTAACTGCAACAGACGTCACGCGTGTCTACCCAGTGAAAACAACGCAGTCTTGGCTGACCAAACGCCGCAGCCTACGCGCCGTTGATCAAATATCTCTCGAACTGCGCGCGGGACAAACCTTAGGCTTAGTAGGCGAATCGGGCTGTGGCAAATCGACCCTCGCTCGGATGCTGATTGGCTTAATTCCAACGACAACTGGCGAAGTATCTTTTGATGGCAAGCCTGTCAACGCAGAGCGAAACGCAGCCTGGCGCGCACTGCGCCGCGACATGCAGATGGTGTACCAAGATCCACTTGGAGCCCTAGATCGCCGACTCCCGATCTATCAGCAAGTACGAGAGCCACTTGTGATTCAAGGTATTGGCTCGCGCGAAGAGCAGCACACAGCCACCGAGGAAGTACTCACATCGGTAGGTATCGGCTCTGATCTATTTCCTCGCTTTCCCCATGAATTGTCTGGCGGGCAACGCCAGCGCGTCGTGATGGCGAGAGCCCTGGTGCTTAAGCCACGCCTCTTAGTGTGCGACGAGCCCGTCTCGGCCTTGGATCTTTCGATTCAAGCGCAAGTCATCAATCTCCTTTCGACGTTGCAGAAAGAGCGTCAGCTCGCAATGCTGTTCATCAGTCATGACTTGCGTGTCGTGCGTCATATTTGCGATGACGTCGCGGTGATGTACTTGGGAAAAATCATCGAACAAGGTCCGGCAGCTCAGGTATTGTCAAAGCCAGCACACCCTTACACCGAGGCCTTGATTTCTGCTGTATCTCACCCGAAAGCCTCACAAACATCGCGCAAGCGTATTCTGCTGCGTGGCGAACCTCCGAGTCCGATTGATGTACCCACTGGCTGCGCGTTTCATCCGCGCTGCCCTATTGCCGTAGCACAGTGCCAAGCACAGACACCTTATTTGACACACATAGACACCGGACACACTGTGGCCTGTCACCTGCGTGCGTCCCTGAATCACCAGCAGGTGGTCAACGCATGCTGAACTACCTTGTCACACGGGGCCTTCGATCCGCCTTGACGATCCTGCTCGTTGTCACCTTTACCTTCATCATTCTGCGACTGTCGGGCGACCCTGCAATGATGATTTTATCGGCCGATGCACCGCCCGAGGCAATCGACGCTTTCCGACAAAGCTGGGGGCTCGATGCTCCGCTTTCACATCAGTATTTTGGGTACTTACGCAATATTGCGATGGGCAACTTCGGTGTATCAATGCGCAACGGTTCGCCAGCGATGTCCTTGGTGATTCAGGCGATCCCCGCCACCCTAGCCATCACCTTACCCGCTTTTTTTATAAAGCTGTTACTGGGCATTCCAGCGGGTATCTTCGCTGCATTTCATCGCAACACTTGGATCGACAGGCTGATCATGAGCCTGTCGGTTGCAGGCCACTCTCTACCGAGCTTCGTACTTGGCGTGCTGTTGGTTCTCATTTTTGCGGTCACACTGGGGTGGTTGCCAAGCGGCGGCTATGCGTCTTGGCAGCATGCCTTCTTACCCATCATCACCCTGTCGATCGGAGGTGCTGCAGTGCTCGCCCGCTACACCCGCTCCGCTATGCTTGAGGTGCTCGGCCAACCATACATCCGAGCAGCCTCCGCCAAAGGTCTAACTTGGCACAACGTCGTTTTACGCCACGCCTTACCGAATGCTGCAGCGCCAATCCTGACGATTATCGGGCTCATGTTCGGTGCACTCATCGCAGGGGCAGTTGTGGTTGAGAGCGTCTTTTCCTGGCCAGGCGTTGGACGCTTAATCGTGTCAGCCGTTGCCAATCGCGACCTCGCCGTCGTCCAGGCTGCCTTGTTATTGGTCACGACCTGTATGGTGACCGCGAATTTATTGGTCGACGCGTTAAATGTCATGATCGATCCCAAACTTCGGTCAGCGCGGTAAGGAGAAGGGATGACGAATCGACGGCTCTCTTCAATGCTCACTGCGCTCGCGCAATGCCCAGTCATCGTACTGTGTGGTTGGATTTGGCTCATCATCATGCTGTTTGTGGCGCTGTTCGCCGAGAGCCTTTCGCCCTATGGGTATACCGCACTAGATCTTTCCGCGCGGCTCAAGCCTCCGGTCGGCTTTGATGGTCAAGCTAATCATTTACTCGGTACGGATGAATTAGGGCGCGATGTGTTATCGCGACTCGTCACATCGATCCGTATGAGCCTACTGATCGCCTTCGCGAGTACGCTAATTTCGGCCTCGATTGGACTGACGCTCGGATTTTTAGCTGCCCGCTTTCGAGGTTGGACCGAACAAGCCGTGATGGTCGCGATCGACTTTCAGGCCTCCATCCCCTTTATGTTGATCGCACTAGCGGTACTCGCCTTCTTTGGAAATACCTTAGTGCTCTTTATTTGCCTCATGGGGTGTCACGGGTGGGAGCGCACAGCGCGTATTACGCGCAGTCTCGCCATCTCGGCCGTAGAGCAAGGCTACGCCAACGCCGTCCAAGCATTAGGAGCCAGCACATGGCGCGTCTACTTTCGTCATATTTTGCCCAATATTGCGAGCACGCTGATTGTGAGTATGACGTTGACGTTTCCCGAGGTTATTTTGCTTGAGTCAGGCCTGTCCTTTTTAGGGCTTGGCGTACAGCCCCCGCTCACAAGTCTCGGGAACATGGTGGGCTATGGTCGCGAGTATCTCCAGTCTGCCCCCTGGATCCTGTTGGCACCAGCAACAATCATTGTCTTGACGACGCTTTCCATTTCACTGGTCGGAGACTGGGTGCGCGACAAACTTGATCCGACACTGCTCTAACCCATTCTGTTTAATAGGTGACCCATGTCAAACGCAAAAAAAAATGTACTGATGATTGTCGTCGACCAATGGCGCGGCGATACTCTCGCACGGCTGGGTCATCCGACGATCAAGACGCCGAATATTGATGCACTCGCCAACGAAGGCATGACATTCGCAAAGCACTACACACAGGCTGTGCCTTGTGGACCAGGGCGTGCATCCATGCTCACCGGCCTGTATATGATGACGCATCGTGCCGTCCAAAACACCATCCCACTGGATGCACGTCACACGAATATCGCCAAAGAAGTACGTAAAGCGGGCTACGAGCCTGCGCTTGTTGGTTACACCACCACGACTCCTGACCCACGCGAAACTGCACCACAAGATCCTCGGTTCAAAGTCCTTGGTGCAGACATGGAAGGCTGGAGACCCGTTGGCTCGTGGGGTCTAAAGATGGAGTCCTACTTCGCGTGGGTCAAAGCGCAAGGCTTTCCCGTACCAAAAATCCCAACCAATATCTGGCTTCCAGAAGGTCGAACGGAGGACGATCATGGGGCGACGCCCAAACCGAGCTCCATCCCCGCACACCTGTCCGACACAACTTGGTTTACCGATCGCGCGCTCGAGTACTTAAAAGGGACAGAGGGCAAGCCCTGGTTTCTGCACCTTGGCTACTACCGTCCGCACCCACCGTTCATTGCTCCCGCACCATACAACACGATGTACGCGCCTGAAGATTGCCCACCACCTGTTCGCGCCACCTCGATCGATGCGGAAGCCGCTCAGCACCCTATGTTGGCCTTCTACCTCAAAGCCATTGAAAAGAAGAAGTTCTTCGAACATGGGAAAGGTCTAGGTGCCGACATGTCGGAGTCGGAAGTTCTACAAATGCGTGCCACCTACTACGGGCTCATGTCCGAGGTCGATGCACACGTTGGACGCGTCTGCGACTACCTCAAGCAAACCGGTCAGTGGGAAGACACATTAATTGTCTTGACAAGCGATCACGGCGAGCAACTCGGTGATCATCACCTGTTGGGTAAGCTTGGCTACTTTGACCAAAGCTTTCACATTCCGATGATTGTGCGCGACCCGCGACCCGCAGCAGATTTGACCCGAGGACATATCGTCCGACACTTCACAGAGACTGTGGATACGATGCCAACGATTCTAGAGTGGCTTGGCCTACCCATTCCTCGAACCTGTGACGGTCATTCACTCTTACCCTTCCTGCATTCGAGTCAAGCACCTGCCGACTGGCGCACGGAAGTGCACTACGAGTATGACTTTAGAAACATCTTCTACTCCAAACCCGAGGACTATCTTGGTATTGGGATGGACGAGTGCTCACTCTCAGTTATCCAGAATGAGCGCTACAAATATGTCCACTTTGCAGCGTTACCACCGCTGTTTTTTGATCTGCAACAAGATCCAGACCAGCTGAAGAATCTCGCCAACGATCCCGCCTATATGAAACCCATGCTAGACATGGCACAAAAGATGCTTAATTGGCGACTAAAACATGCAGATCGCACCTTGACTGGGTACGCGGCGTCTCCAGAAGGACTGACCTCAAGACTATGAAACATCTTGCTCCGCTATTAAAGAAGAAAGAGGCAATCGTCTTTGATCTGGACGGCACCCTGATGCACACAGAGCCTGAGGTCAAGCTCGCAATCAATCGTGCCTTAGAAGACTGTGATTGTCCGCAACTCGCGCCAGAGGCACGGCTTCCAAATATGTACGGGACAATTCCGCACATTCTGGAGAGTGCACTGAATCTTGTCGGTGTACCGCTAGCGCGCATACCCGAAATCCACGCCGCCTACACCAAGCACTACAACCAACAGGCGCATTCAAACACTACTCTGTACCCGGGTGTCCGAACTTTCCTAGAAGAGCTTAAGGCGAATCACTTCAAACTCGGCGTGTGTACGAACAAAAATGAAACTGCCGCACTCCACGCTTTAAAAACTGCTGGGGTCCTTGATTTTTTTAGTGCTGTTACGGGATCCAATACAACTTTGTTTTCAAAACCACATCCCTTACCGTTGACGCACACCCTAACAGGCCTTGGTGTGACAACTGATCAGGCGATCTTGATCGGCGACACACACGTCGATGCCGAGTGTGCCGCGCAATGCGGGGTAGACTTTGTCTTACATCAAGGCGGTTACGGCGCCCCCTCCGCAACAGAATATAAGATTGCTGGGCAATTCATGACTTATGAGGGGGTATTCTCTTAGTCAATCAATTTTCCATTTTCACGGAAGGGATACGGACCATCATAAGGCCCTACAAAAGCCAGATGTGTCACGACACCTACTGAAGGTGACCAGCCAAACAATCGATAAGCGGGTGGCTCCAAGACCCATGATGAAGAAGCGTCTTCTGTTAGGTTGAGACAAACTTGATGCGCAGGTGAAGGGGTTGTACTCGCAATCGTTCCGGCAAACCGCACATCAATTGCACGATGTAAGTGTCCGCAAATAATCCTCTCAACATTCGGATGACGAGAAATAATATCTTTTAAACGCTCAACGCCACGCTTCATCCCAATTTTATCCATGTGCCCGATCAGCGTTTGGAACGGAGGGTGATGCATGGCAACCACAATAGGCTTGCCCGCACTGTTTACTAGAGACTGCTCTAGCCAATCGAGCCTGACATCACACAGCTCACCAGAACTCTCGCCAGGCACGCATGTATCTAATGCCAGTAAAGTTACTGGGCCAATTGTCACGGCATATTGTATAAACTCGCCTTGCCCGAGATAGTCATGCGTCGGAAACGCAGCGCGTAGCCCTTGACGCTCGTCATGATTGCCTGGCATGAGGTATACCGGTATATCCAGTGGAGCGATGAGTTCGGCCAGATGCTGATACTCTTGTTCGCGACCGAAGTCAGTTAAATCTCCGGTCATCACAACCGCTAGTGGCTTTTGAGGCAACGACAAAACAGACTGCACAGCGCGACGCAAATAGGGAGCTGTGTCCAATCTGCTGTAGGCCAGACGGCCGGGTTCACGAATATGGGTATCAGATAACTGCACAAACAATACAGACATTAAGCCTCCTTTGCTCTCATCAAGGTACTAGGATTAATCGTCACGGAGACCTTGTCTCCACGTTTAAATAGCGCGTCTCGAGCCACGTCAACTGAAAACAGATCTTGACCTTCAACCAAGACCCGCAGTTGCACACGATCCCCTCTAAAACTCCTTTGTTCAACAGTACCGAGCGGTCGATCAACGCGAGGCTGATCAATCACGATATCCTCGGGACGCACCAGTAACTCTTCACCTAAGTATGCAGGCACGGGGAATACAGACTTACCCAGAATGAGGGTGCCCTGGCTGGTCTGTTCAGCATCGCGCCGAATGACGTTGACGCGACCAAGAAAATTTGCAACAAAGGTATGCGTTGGGTTGCGATACAGGGATTCTGCGTCTCCGACTTGCATGATCTGACCAGACTGCATCACTGCCATTCGATCAGCAACCGCCATCGCCTCTTGTTGATCATGCGTAACGTAGATCGCTGTCATGCCCAGGCGACGCAGCAGTTCGGCCAACTCGTCACGCAAGGCATCCTTTAGTTTGCTATCTAACGCCGTAAGAGGCTCATCCAAAAGAAGAATTTTTGGCTGTGCTGCCACCGCCCGGGCCAGCGCTACCCTCTGTCGCTGCCCCCCAGAGAGCTCGTTAGGCCGCTTGTGTTCAAGACCGTTGAGTCGAACAAGATCGATCAACTCACCAACAATATTTTCCCGCACTTGCCGCTCAATACCACGGACGCGTAAACCGTACTCGATATTACGACGGGCCGACATATGCGGGAATAACGCGTAATGCTGAAACACCATGCCTACACGGCGCTGCTCAATGGGACACTGTGTAACATCATGCTCACCAAAGAGAACACGACCACCGTGATCCGGCGCCTCGAGACCGGCCAAGATACGCAAGAGGGTTGTTTTACCGCAGCCAGAGGGCCCCAATAAGGCCATAATTTCGCCAGGTTCGACCCGCAAGTTACTGTTGAGCAAACCACGTGTGCCATCTGGGTAAGTCTTTGCACAATCCATTGCGGATAAAGAAATCTGTTCAAGTTCCATAATATTTCTGCGTCATGTTTGCCGCAATATTCAAGAGCCAGAGCAGCGGAAGAACCACAAGAAAAAACATTAATGTATAGGCCGACCCAACTTCGATACGCATCGAGGCGTAGCTATCGGCTAGACCCACGGGTAACGTTCTAGTTAGAGGGGTGTGCAATAGCCACGTTAAATTAAACTCCCCGACAGAAAGAGTGAAAACCATGAGTGCACCAGCCACGATTGAGGGAAGAACCGCTGGCACGAGGACAGTCATAAACCGCGTAAGGAAACTGGCGCCCAGAGAGCGTGCCGCCTCTTCGATCGCTGAAATATCATGACGCTGAAATGCAGCGGATACTGTTCGCACCATGAAGGGCAGTGTAAAAATCATATGCCCGACCAAGATGAACGCATAGCTCTGGCGAAAGCCACGCCATTCGCCATAGGTCAAGATGAGTGCAAGCCCGGTTGCCAAACCAGGCACGGCCACGGGTAGGGTCAAGAGCTCTTCGAACGTCTTAGCCCAGGGCCCCTTTGCCCGCGCCAAGGCGTACGCGCAGGGCACACCAATCAACGCGTTGGCTGCCGCACACGTAGCGGCAATCAAGAGCGAGGCCACAACGGTGGAGCCATATTGATCAAACACCTGAGACAACCACCGCAGGGTCAAGCCACTTTCCAGGCCTTTACTGTATTGGTTGACTAATGCAGCCAATATCGACAGCAGCATTGGGCTCAGCATGAACAGCACGACAATAATCGTGAGCAAGGCGAGCCAAGGCGATTTCGCCCTCATAGACTCACCCCTACACCGGTCCAACGTCTGGCCAGGAAAAGCGCCAACCATGTCACCAACCCTAGCGTGATCGACAGGGAGGCCGCCAGGGGAAAGTTGGCATAGTTAGTGAACTCACTATAGATCGTGATGGGTAACACCTCGAACTTACTTGCCAGGGTGAACGCGGTTCCGAAGGCTCCCATTGCAGTGGCGAACACGATTGCGGCACAGGCTGCGGTCGTGGGGGTCAGTTGGGGTAGCCATACATCCCGAAGCAACTGAAAGCGATTTGCCCCGAGAGAACGCGCAGCCTCTTCTACAGAGCGATCCATGGCTTGTGCGGCCGCGGTGTAACTCGCGATTACGCGAGGCAAGGAAAAATACAGGTAGGCTAAAAACAGCCCGGTCAAACCGTAGGCGAACGTAATACGCCCAAAACCGAGCCACTCAAAGAAATCGGCTAAGGCACCTTGCCTGCCGCCAAGCAAGATAATGAAGAACCCCACCACTACCCCAGGAAAGGACAGTGGTAGCGTCAACAATGATAGGAGCATACGTCGCGCCACCACATGAGGCTTAGCGAGATATAAACCAACAGCCAGCCCCAATGTAAGGGTCAGCATCGTCACCCCGATTGACAACAAAAGTGTATTCACCAGACTGCGCGCGTATCGGGCATCGGTGAGGATGACGAAGTATGTTTCCCAGCCTTGTTTTGCGGGAAGTGTGACAAGCAGCGCGATTGGCAAAAGCCAGAAGGCAGCAAAAAAAATACTGACGGGCATCATGCAAGCGCTTAGCGCCTGCCGGGATGAGATGCCCGCCATGGCCCCTTACCTAACTTGCTTCAGATACGCATCAGAAAAAGCTTTCTGCACGCTAGCCATCTTTGCGTAATCAATCGCTACGGCACGTGCGTAATCGGCCGCGGGTAAAAACCTGGATTGCGCTTCAGCCGACATCGCTGAGGCACGGACCGGACGCAAGAAGGCATTCGCCCACAGCGCCTGACCTGCGTCAGACAATACAAAGTCCAACACACGCTTGCCGTTTTCAGCATTGGGGCCTTTGTTCACTAAACTCATCACATAGGGAACTACGATCGTACCCTCGGCAGGAATCACGAATTCGACATTCGCCTTATCCTTGTATTTCGCGCGATAAGCATTGAAGTCATAGTCGAGCAAAATCGCAATCTCGCCAGACAACACTCGAGCATAAGACGTTTGTTTAGGAACAATCGGCTCGTTCTTTTGCAATGCATTGAAATATTCAAGGGCTGGACCGAAATTATCCAAATTACCGCCGCGAGCCTGATTCACTGCGACCGCGCCAACATAGCCAACGAAGGCAGAAGAGGGATCCAAGTAGCCAATCAAGCCCTTGTATTGTGGGTGCAGTAAATCCGCCCAAGACTTCGGAACAGGTTTGCCTTTCAAGGCATCCTTGTTCACCATAAAGCCCAGCGTGCCTGAATGGATGGTAAACCAGTTCCCAGCAGGATCCTTCAAACCCTCAGGAATTTGCTCCCAGCCGGCTGGACGATAACCTGTCACCACACCATCTTTTGCCGCTTGAATACCAAAGGTGACGCCCAGATACGTCACATCGGCCACCGGACTATTTTTTTCAGCAACCAACTGTGCAAGGGACTGACCTGAGTTTTTGTTATCAGGCGGAACAGTGATGCCAGTCTTTTCTTTTATTGCCTTTAACTGGGTGCCCCAGTCAGCCCACTCAGGGGGGCAGTTATAGCAAATAGCAGTTTGAGCGCTAGCCACGCTACCACTGAGTAAAGCAAAGGCCATTAGAGCGTTTCGAAACATACTGAGTGATGGTTTGTGCATTAGCATCTCCGATAAGTTGAAATACGATTAACGCCATCAAGCTATGAACTTGATTCAGTCAATCCTTACATTCGCCCGCTGAATGACATCAGCCCAACGGACTCTTTCCGTGGCAATCAACGTCGCAAAATCAGTGCTGCTGCTTGAGCGCACTTCTGCCCCGTTCGAACTAAAAATTTCGCGCACTTTCGTATCGCGTAGCGCATTTGCCGTCACGCGCTCAAGCAAACTTATCGTCGCCGGGGCTAGACCCTTCGGTGCCATCAACCCGTACCACGACTCCACAACAAAACCCTCGAGGCCCGCCTGCGCCATCGTGGGGACGTTTGGCAATGATTCGATAGGCGTCGGACTCGTCACGGCAAGCGCATGCAACTTTCCACCTTTAATGTGTGGCAAGGCGAGCGGGATGTTGACGAAAGCAAAATCAATCTGCCCCCCCATGAGGTCCGAGACCGCCTGGGTAGCGCTTTTGTATGGGATGTGTACCGCGTCAACATGCGCCAGTAGCTTCAACAGTTCACCCGAGAGGTGATTCGATGTACCGTTTCCAAAGGATGCGTAAGAGTGTTTGCCGGGCGAGCTTCGAATCGCTGCAATCAGCTCCGCCAACGTCTTGACGGAAAATCGTGGCCCTACGACAAGCACGTTTGGTACTGCCGCAATCAGAGAGATCGGCGTGAAATCCTCTTTGGCGTCGAACGGTAAGGACGGATACAGTATGGGGTTGATGGCATGGGTGCCGGTTGTCGCGACTAGTAGCGTGTAGCCATCAGGTTTGGCTTTCGCTACATAATCTGAGCCTAAATTTCCACCTGCCCCAACACGATTTTCAACTAAAACGGTTTGTGAGAGCTCTTTCCCGATGCGCTCAGCAAGAACGCGGGTCAATACGTCCACCCCTCCGCCAACTGCAAAGGGCACAACAATTTTTAAGGGTTGAGTCGGGTACGACTGCGCAAGGGCGGCTTGCAGCGACAGAAGGTACAGCATGCCCGCTACGAGCGCCTGGACAAAAAAGGAGCGAAACAACACAGAGCCACCCAATCAAAAAATGATAGGCCTAGTGTGTGGGCTCAATATGCAAATGCCATGACGTTTTCATGGCATTTGCGTGACAGCGAACCTAACGCTGCGTGAACATGCTAGCTATTTTTTGGGACGACCAGCACGCAATTTCGTGAGTGCCGAACGGGCGGCATCAAGTTGGGCAACCGACAGCGTCTTTAGCAAGCCCACACCAATGCGCAACAACTCACTCTTCTTGACCTCAACACCAGCCTTTAGAGAGGCCTTTTTGATGTCCTGGAGAATCTGATACTCATTGGCTGGCATCGTGAAGCTATCACGCACCAACTTGACCTTCTTTGCTTTCGTAGCGGGCGCAGAAACCGGAGCGGTAGACTTCGCACGGTTTGGCGATGCTTTCTTAGCTGGAGCTTTTTTAGCTGCCACTTTCTTCACAGAAGCCTTTTTTGCTGTCGCTTTTTTGGCGATCGCTTTTTTGGCAGGCGCTTTTCTAACAGTCGCTTTTTTCGCTGCGGGTTGCTCAGCTACTGTTGCTGCGC
>CAIYWO010000197.1 GCA_903929925.1 uncultured beta proteobacterium
AGGCCCGATCGACGGACCCGCGTCCTGAAAATGCACGGTCGTAAGTAATAACCGGATAGCTCGCCAAATGTTCAAGCGTCAATACAAAATTCTTTTTACCGGACAACGCAACCAGCGGATGCTCGGGCCGCACCACCACCGAATGCGACCAGCTATAGCAAGGCAAGGTTGCCAGCCCTGGCGTGAGGGCGAGCGATTCCGTTGCAATGGCCAGATCCGCCTGACCATTAAGTACCATCTCGGCCAACTGGGGCGGGCTGCCCTCGGCGAGTGAAAGATGCACTTTGGGAAAGTGTTGCCTGAAGGCAGGAATAATTTTGGGTAGGACATACCGTGCCTGCGTGTGCGTGCACGCAATCACTAGGCTGCCTTCATCACGACGGGCGTATTCATCGCTCACTTTCTTAAGATTGTCGATCTCGCACATAATGCGTTCGACCACGACGGCGACCGAGCGGCCAGGTTTGGTGAGCCCCTTGATGCGTTTGCCGTGACGCTCGAAAATCTGCACACCGAGTTCGTCCTCAAATTCGAGAATCGCTTTAGATACGCCGGGTTGGGACGTAAACAGTGAGCGCGCGGCTTCGGTCAGGTTGAAGTCGCGCCGGATGGTTTCGCGAATAAAACGAAATTGCTGCAAATTCATGTGGTTTCTCCCATGACCACGATTATAAGTAATAAAGGAAATATTCTAAATAACCAATTTGTATAAACTTAATTCTTGAAATTCTTAGGGTGGTTCGGATATTGATTCGTACGCACGCGGGAACAACATGCGAGATAATCCATCCAAGCAAGAGCTATTTCTCATCTACTTTTATACAGGTTCGTCACATGGAATTCAGCACTCACGCATCCGTCTCGCCACATCAGACCAAAACAGCCGCCTTGGCTGTCGGTGTTTTTAAAGATGGCGTTTTAAGCGTTGCAGCCGACGCGATTGACCGCGCAAGTCAAGGTGCAATCAAAGCTGTCATCAAAGCCGAATTCCCAGGGAATGCTGGCACAACCCTCGTGCTACGAGATTTGAAAGGCGTCACCCCAGCACGGGTCGTACTGGTTGGCCTGGGCAAGCAAAGTGAGTACGGCGCAAAGACGCATTCCAGCGCAGAGCAGGCCTTCGCGGCCTATTGCGTCCAAGCGCGCCTGACGGAAGCCACCTCGGCACTTTCAGCCATCCCCTATGGACAGAGTGATGCACGCGCGCGTGCGCGCACTGCGGCAAGCGCCGCGGGTGCAAGCCTCTATCACTTTGACGCAAGCTTTGGGAAGCCTGATCTCGACGCGCGTCCGAAGCTGAAAAAATTTGTCGCTCTGGTGACCAAAGCAGAACAAGCGGCAGCCAACCAAGGTCTTGCCGAAGGGGCCGCCCTCTCAGAGGGGATGTCGCTTGCGCGCACACTTGGTAATTTACCCGGTAATATTTGCACGCCAACGTACTTAGGCGAGACGGCGAAGAAACTGGGGCGCGAATTCAAGAGCATCAAAGTTACCGTACTCGAACCCAAACAGATTGAAAAACTTGGCATGGGTTCTTTTTTGTCGGTCGCGCGCGGCTCAGAGCAACCTGCACGCTTCATCGTGATGCACTACCAAGGGGCGGCTAGCGCACGCGCCTCGAACAAAGCAACAAGTAAGGCAGCAAACAAAGGACCGATTGTCTTGGTTGGCAAAGGCATCACCTTTGACTCTGGCGGCATTTCGATCAAACCCGCTGCAACGATGGACGAAATGAAGTTCGATATGTGCGGCGCAGCGAGTGTGCTGGGCACCATGCGCGCGATTGCCGAAATCGGTCTGCCGGGTGAGGTCATTGGCCTGATCCCTGCCTGCGAAAACATGCCAAGCGGCACCGCAAACAAGCCCGGCGATGTGGTGACCAGCATGTCCGGCCAGACGATTGAAATCCTCAACACCGATGCAGAGGGTCGCTTGATTCTGTGCGACGCGTTGACCTATGCAGAGCGCTTCAAGCCCTCAGCCGTGATTGATATCGCAACCCTGACGGGTGCCTGCGTCGTGGCCCTTGGCAACGTAAACTCGGGCTTGTTCTCGACCGACGACGCTCTAGCTGAGGCACTCCTCGCTGCCGGCAAACAAGCGCAAGACCCTGCCTGGCGCATGCCCTTGGACGATGCGTATCAAGCTCAGCTGAAATCCAATTTTGCAGACATGGCTAACATTGGCGGGCAGCCTGGCGGCGCAGTCACTGCCGCATGTTTCTTGTCACGCTTTGCTAAAGCATATCCCTGGGCACACCTCGACATCGCAGGCACTGCATGGCGTGGCGGTGCCGTCAAAGGCGCGACAGGTCGTCCGGTCGGTATGCTCGTGCACTATCTACTAGCCCAGGCGTAAGGCACGGGATGGCGCGCATCGACTTCGCCTTTGGCGCCACAGAGCGCATCACGCAGGCCTGTCAAACCAGCCTGCGGCAGTATCTCGCTGGTCAGACATTGCTTGTCTACTGTACGGATGCAGCGCGACTCAAAGCGTTTGATCAAAAGCTATGGTCGGTGGACGAGGCCGCCTTCGTGCCGCACGTGTCCTCGGATGATCCTGCGGCGCCAGACACACCCATATGGCTGGTCGCGAGCAACCTACCCCAAGCCTTGGCCCGTGCACCGGCAAAGGCTTGGTTGCTGAATTTGGACGATCAGTGCCCACCTGGCATCGAGAGTGTGGCCCGCGTGCTGGAGATCGTTTCCGATGAGGATGCAGACAAGGCTGCCGCACGCGAACGTTGGCGTCTCTATCAGGCGGGAGGGCACGAGGTGAAATCCTTCCGCCTGTCCCCCACTTGACACGAAATACCCTACAAAACCGAAGGAATCTAGCCTTTCAGGGAACTGTCAGGTATGCTTTCGGTCATAGTAATAAGACATTTTATTTGTCTGACTTAATTTTTAGTAAAAGGAGCACTACATGAGCGACTACCGCCCCACCCTATCCCGCAACCCATACGAGGGCGCAGCTGTAGAGGTCGTGCGCAATCGTGTCCTGCGCAACACCTACTGGCTGCTTGCACTGTCCCTAATCCCGACCGTCCTCGGTGCAGCCGTTGGCATGATGAGCGGCATCAATCAAGTCATGGCCTCCAGCCCTGGCATCACCGCCATCGTCTTTTTGCTCGGCGCCTTCGGCCTGATGTTCGCGATTGAAAAGAACAAAGACAGTTCACTCGGCGTTGGCTTGCTGCTGTTGTTCACGTTCTTCATGGGCGTCATGCTCTCGCGTCTGCTCGGTTTCGTGCTCGGCATGAGCAACGGTACGCAGCTCGTCATGTTCGCCTTTGGTGGAACAGCGATTGTGTTCGGCACAATGGCAACGCTTGCGACCTCAATCAAGCGTGACCTGTCGGGCTTGAGCAAGTTCATGTTCATTGGTGTGGTGATCTTGCTGGTTGCTGGTATTGCCAACATCTGGCTTCAATTGCCAGCGCTGATGCTGACGATTTCGGTTCTGGCCATTGTGATTTTCTCGGCCTTCATGCTGATCGATCTGCAACGCGTCGTCAACGGTGGCGAAACGAACTACGTTTCAGCAACCTTGGCGATTTACCTGGACGTGTACAACGTGTTCTCGAACCTGTTGGCCATCCTGGGTATCACAAGCGGCAGCCGTGATTAACAAGACTCGCTCGTAATGATGTTAAAAAGCTCACCTTCGGGTGAGCTTTTTTTTAGATGATCTGGAACGCAAAATGAGCAACACTGTACTACGCGAAACAAACCATGGGATCTTAACTTTGACCATCAATCGCCCCGAGAGTCGCAACGCCCTGGATGCGCAAACCTATCTGGCGCTAGCAACCTACATCCGCGAGGCCAGCACTGACGATCAAACGCGAGCAATCGTACTAACAGGCGCGCAAGGGCACTTTACCGCCGGCAACGATCTGAAAGACTTTCAACGTCCACGCCCGGCAGGAGACAGCCCAGGGATCACACTGTTGCGCAGCCTGGTCGACTCAGACCTGCCGATCATCGCCGCCATCGAAGGAAACGCAATCGGAATCGGGGTGACCATGCTGCAGCACTGCGATTTTGTGTACGCTGCAGACAACGCTCTATTCAAAATACCGTTTGTGCCACTCGGCTTATGTCCGGAGGGTGCTTCGAGCACACTGCTTGCGCAATTGGTTGGTGCCCGCAAGGCCAGCGACTGGTTGTTACGCGGTCGCGCCTTTAAGCCCCAAGAAGCGCTTGAGGCCGGCTTTATCACCGCTGTGACGCCGCCTGGCCTGGCACTGTCACACGCCCTGCAAACCGCCACCGAATTAGCGGCCTTGCCACCCCAAGCGCTACAGCTTTCCAAACAGATGATGAAGCACACCCTCAGGCCCTCGCTACACGCAGCCTTTGATTACGAGTGGGGCCACTTCACCGACCGACTCAAATCGGACGAAGCCCAGCAGGCCTTTGCCAATTTTTTTAAAGCACGCGAGGCAACCAAGCCGCGCTGATATCTTGACGCTGCAGGTTCACGCATGCCAAGCTAATACCATTCACAGGAGAACTTATGCTTTTCGCTAAAACTGACGACGGTGTCGACCTCTGTTACGAAACAACCGGATCCGGCACACCTATTATTTTTGTGCACGAATTCGCGGGTCACAAAGAAAGCTGGGAACCACAGGTGCGCCATTTTGCGCGCCACTATCAAGTCATTACGTACAACGCACGTGGCTACCCTCCCTCTGCGGTTCCACCCGATGTGTCGTCGTACTCGCAAAACCGTGCGGCCGCCGATATCCTTGCAGTTCTGGATCACTTAAAAATTAAAAAAGCACACGTTGTCGGTCTGTCGATGGGTGGGTTTGCCACCCTGCACTTTGGTTTGTTGTATCCCGAACGCGCATTATCACTTTGTGTGGCAGGATGCGGCTATGGCGCCGAACTCGAGATCCGCGATCAGTTCCGCAAAGAAGCAGAAGCCAGCGCTGACATGCTTCTCAAAGAAGGCATGAAAGCGTTTGTCGATAAGTATGCGTATGGTCCGACACGTTTGTCTTTTGAGCGCGCCGACCCCAATGGTTTCGCCGAATTCAAAGAACAGTTCTACGGTCACTCTGCGCTTGGCTCAGCCAACACACAGCTTGGTGTGCAGCGAGAGCGTCCATCGCTCTACACCTTGACTGAAAGACTGCAGAAGCTGACTGTGCCAACGTTGATCTTAAACGGTGACGAAGATTGGCCATGCTTGCGCCCAGGCATTATGTTGAAGGAAACCATTCCTTCAGCCGCTTTGTCGATCATGCCTAACTGCGGGCATACGCTCAATATTGAAGATCCGGTCAACTTCAACCGGATCGTCGGGGACTTCATCAGTCAAGCTAGCAGCGGTCGCTGGCCAATGCGTGATCCACGTGCCATGGTCAAGTCCATCACAGGTATGAAGACTTAAGCGGTGAGTCCTACGGACAAACCACCACAAACGTAAAGCAGTTGCCCGGTGATAAAGCCCGCCTTCTTGTCCAGAAACATGCGCACAGCGTGCGCGATTTCGGCGGGCTCACCAAAACGCCCTACCGGCACAGACTCCATAATTTTCTTGGTCTGAGGCAGTTCTGGTGGGTTGCTCGCCAAGAACAGCTCTGTTGCAACAGGACCCGGTGCAATCGCATTGACGGTAATGCCATGCGGTGCAGTCTCGAGCGCCCAAGTGCGTGTCATCCCTGCGAGACCGGCCTTGGTACCGCCATAGACTGTACGACCCACCTTACCCAGCCCTGCACGGCTACCAATATTGACGATACGGCCGAACTTGTGGGCACGCATTTTGGGCAGCACAGCTTGGGTTAACAAGAGTGGTGCCACCATGTTCAGCGTGATCATGTCGTCAACATCCTCGAGGCTAATGTCCTCGATTTTGCCGACGTGAATCATGCCTGCGTTATTCACAAGATTGAGAATATCTTTCTTAGCGGCCCAGTCCAGAGCCGCCTCACGGGTCCGCTTCGTGTCACCCAGATCGACTGACTCAAAAATTTCGCCGGGTAATAACTTGGCTGGTGCCGTGCGGCTGAAATTAAGGACCTCATAGCCTTCGGCGATAAGGTCCTCTACCACGGCACGTCCAATACCGCGGCTACCACCAGTAACAAGCGCTGTTCCGTTCATTGTGCTGTGATCCCACGATCTTTGATTAACTTACCCCACTTAGCGCGTTCTTTTGCCTCAAAGGCGGCTAGATCGGCGCCAAACAAGTTACCAGGGACTGCAGCCAACTTTGTGTAAGCCTCGGCAACCCGCTCAGACTTAAGACCCACACGCGCAGCTTCAATGAGCTTGTCCATCACTGGTTGTGGCGTGCCTTTAGGGGCATAGATCGCAAACCAGGCAGTGACGTCGAATCCCGTGACACCGCCTTCGGCAAACGTTGGTAGATCAGGTGCTAACGGACTACGTTGCAAGGAAGTCGCGGCAATTCCGCGGACGCGCGAACCATCCTTGATCTGGTTGATTGAGCCCGACAAGTTATCGAATAGCAGATCAATCTGACCGCCGATCAAGGCCGGCATAGAAGCTGAAACCCCTTTGAAGGGAACGTGGAGCAATTCAATCCCAGCCATGGCCTCAAAGTATGCGCCCGTCAGGTGAGGAGAAGACCCGATACCAGGCGTGCCATAGCTCAGCTTTTTGTCGCCAGCGGCCTTCGCGGCCTTAATCACATCCCCCAGATTCTTCCAAGGAGAGTTTGCTGCGACCACCAAAACATTCGGCGTTGTCGACACTAAGGCAATTGGCACGAGATCCGTTGCTGGATCGAATTGCATCTGGGTATACAAGAATTGATTAATCGCTTGTGTACCAATCGTGCCCAAGCCGATGGTGTAGCCATCGGGCTTGCTGCGTGCAACCTGAGTCAGACCCACGTTACCCGCTGCGCCTGGCTTGTTTTCGACCACGACTGTCTGCTTAAGAGTGGCTTCCATCGCTTGCGCAATCGAACGACCAAAAATATCGGCCGCGCCCGCTGTGGGGTAGGGAACGATCAAGGTCAAAGGACGGCTAGGAAAGGTCTGAGCGCTAGCGCTCGAGGCGAGTGCCAATGAACCAACAGTTAGCGCTGAGGCCAGTGTGCGTAGAAAAAATCGTCTTACTTGCATCGTGTGTCGCTCCAGGGAATTTTCTTATAAAGTACGTATATCAGCACTATAGTAAGATTTATCGTACTTGATTTAGCATTATTGTGCGTCCAAACAATAACGCGTCTTCGTCTCAACTTCAAACAAGGCCCTGCAGCATGGCTGAATCATCATTATTCTTTTCTCAACGCCTAGCCGAGCTAGCCAAAACCCACGGTCAACATACTGCGCTCATCGACCGCGACGCCGAGACGACTTTCGCCCAGCTTCAAGAGCAAGCCTTGCAGCTCGCTGGCAATCTGCACGCGTTAGGTATCCAACGTAATCAACGCGTGGCGGTCTGGCTACCGAATTGCCTTGCCTGGGTACAGACTTTTTTAGCCAGCGCCCACCTAGGCGCAACGGTGCTAGCGGTCAACACACGCTTCCGCAGTAAAGAAGTTGCCGACATCATCGGACGCGGCAAGGCTGACTGGCTCGTGATGTGGCCAGAGTTCAAAGGGATCGCGTTCGCAGATATTTTGGCCGATGTCCCGGCCGATGTGCTTGAACGGCTGCAGGGAGTGATCACACTGGGTGATTTCCAAAGCGCCGCCGTACGTGCGATTGCCGCTCGCGGCTGCGCGGTGCATGACTACGCAAGACTCGCAGACACTCCGAGCACTGCGCCCCCGGCCGTTGGTAATACTGGCGCAGTGTGCTTCACTACATCAGGTACGACCTCATTACCGAAATTTGTCCTGCATGATCAGCACACCTTGATTGTCCATGGTGAAGCGATGCAAAAAGCCTATGGCTACAACGCAAGCAGTCGCATTTTGGCAAGTGCGCCGTTTTGCGGCGCCTTTGGTTTTTCAACGCTCACGGGCGGTCTAGTCACGGGCTGTACCGTGGTGAGCGAAGCGGTCTCAGATACAAACAGCACACTGAGACAAATCAAAATGCATCGAGTCTCACATACGTATGCGAACAATGAATCTATTTTGAAGTTGCTCGAAGCAGCGGAATCCCCAGCAGACTTTGCCTCCTGCAAACTTTTTGGTTTTGCAAATTTCTCACCTGCTGTGACAAGTTTGCTCGAACAGGCCGAGCGTAATAATTTGGCGCTAACCGGTTTATATGGCTCAAGCGAGCTGCAAGCGCTTGTGGCTGCACAGCCCACGCACGAAGGGGCAGGCGACCTGAGCCTGCGTTACCTGGCTGGCGGCAAACTCATACACCCCACTGCACGGGTGCGCGCGACAGACCCCTCCTCAGGTAAGGTGCTGCAACTCGGAGAATCGGGCGAAATCGAAATATTGTGTCCAAGCCTAACGGTGGGCTATCTCGACAACCCAGAGGCGACCGCAAAAGCCATTACCGGCGATGGCTACTTCAAGACAGGCGACCTCGGCTATGCCGTGAGTGAGCAGCAGTTCGTGTTTCAAGCGCGAATGGGCGACTCGATGCGCCTCTCTGGGTTTTTGGTCAATCCAGCTGAAATCGAGCAAGCGGTCGAGGCGCTGTCGGGTGTCAAAGCATGCCAAGTCGTTGGCGGAACCGTGGGAACAAAAACCTTGCCCGTGGCGTTTGTCATCTTGCAAGAAGGCGCACAAGCCGACCCAGTGGGTTGGACTGCAGCCTGCAAACGCGAAATGGCCGGCTTTAAGGTACCGGTGCTGTTTGAAGTCGTGCAAACCTTTCCCTCGGTCGAAAGTGCAAATGCGGTCAAGATTCAAAAGAACAAGCTACGCGATATGGCTGATGTACTACTCGCCAACCGTCCAACAAGTTGAAACCCTCTAACGATCTTCTCTACGCGCGCAGTCCGCAGCCACTTTATCTGCAGGTGGCGGCCATCGTACGCCGCAACATTGAGCGCGGAGTCTGGCCACGCGGTGAACAAGTCCCTGCGCTCGAGACATTGGTGCAAGAGCTCGGGGTCTCGCGGGCAACGATTCGGCAAGCCTTTGGACTTCTGGAGCGCGAAGGACTGATACATCGGTCAAGAGGCTCTGGCACGTACGTCAACGACAATATTCCTCAACCTATCAAACTCGCTCTGCCCACAAGCTGGGAAGAAACGGTTGCACTGTCCGCTGCTTTGGGTACAACCACGCTTATGGAACTCAGCGCAGATGTACCCCTGCCCTTGCTTGGCATGGACTGCCCGTTCGATTGCAAAGGCAGTTTTCAATACCTGCAACGCCTGCATACAACATCAACCGGCCCCTTCTGCTACAGCGAGGTCTATCTGGACCGAGACATTTATCGCCAACACGCAGCACGATATCGACATGCCACCGTTGTCTCAGTCTTAAATGAACTGCATGGAGACAAGCTCACGCACGCCGAACAACTTGTCAGCATCATCGAAGCTGGGGCAGACTCGGCACAAGCCCTGCACTTGCCTCTGTCTGCACCCGTTGCAGAGTTACGCCGCTACGCCTGTATCGGTCAACGTGTGATTTATTTCGCGCGGCTGGAAATACCTACGCGCTATGTACAAATGAAGTTCGACCTTATCGAGAATCGTACAAATGTTTAATCCCGACTCCTTGCGCCTACCGTTTTTTGATGATGCACATCGCACGCTGCATGACTCTGCACATGCGTGGTCAGCACAACACTTAACCGATCGCGTCCATCATGGCAGCGTAGACGCTCGCTGCCAGGAGCTCACACGCCTACTCGGTGATGCAGGGTGGTTGCGCTATTGCGTTCCAGCGGCCTACGGTGGCATGTTCGAGGAACTCGACTCGCGTAGCCTGTGTTTAATGCGCCAAACCCTTGGTTATTACGATGGACTCGCTGACTTCGCTTTCGTCATGCAGGGTTTGGGCAGCGGACCTATTTCCCTCTTCGGCTCCGAAGCGCTAAAGCAAAAGTATTTACCAGAGGTCGCACGCGGCACAAAGCTTGCCGCCTTTGCTCTGTCTGAGCCCGACGCTGGCTCAGACGTCGCGGCCATGACCACGCGCGCCACGCGGACCAAAACTGGCTACCGAATCAATGGCGTCAAAACCTGGATATCAAACGCCGATATTGCCGACTTCTACACCGTCTTCGCACGGGTTGAAAACGACGAGGCCGAGGGTGTCACGGCTTTTGTTGTCGACGCCAATACTCCTGGTCTGGCGGTGACAGAACGGTTTGACGTGTGTGCTCCCCATCCGATTGGCACGCTCACATTTACAGACTGCGACATCTCTGTCGAGCAGCGTATCGGCAAGCCAGGACAAGGCTTCAAAGTTGCCTTACAAAACTTAGATGTGTTTCGCGCTTCAGTCGGTGCGGCGGCCCTGGGGTTCGCGGAGGTCGCGCTTGACATGGGTATCGCGCGCGCTGCGTCACGCCCAATGTTTGGTGCCACGCTCGCTGACCTACAAATCACGCAAGCGGCAATTGGCGACATGAGCACCGAGATCGACGCGGCAACGCTGCTCGTCTACCGTGCCGCCTGGGAGCGCGACATTCTGAAGCAACGCACCACGCGCTCTGCAGCGATGGCTAAGCTTTTCGCCACGGAATCCGCGCAACGCATTATTGATCGCTGTGTGCAACTACACGGTGGCTTGGGTGTCAAGGTAGGACACCCGATGGAAATGTTGTATCGTGAAATCAGAGCACTACGTATATATGAAGGCGCCACCGAAGTTCAGCAAGTCGTGATTGCGCGCGAAACCATGAAAAACAAAACAGGAGGAGTATACAAATGAACGGTTCAGAAGCAATGGTCAAAACCCTGCTTGCAGGGGCAGTGGATGTCTGTTTTGCCAACCCTGGCACGTCAGAAATGCACTTTGTCTCGGCATTGGATCGCGCGCCTGGAATGCGCTGCGTTCTCGGTTTGTTTGAAGGCGTCGTGAGTGGCGCGGCCGACGGCTACTACCGTATGGCCGAAAAACCCGCCGCCACCCTTTTGCATTTGGGACCGGGACTAGGCAATGCCTTAGCCAACATTCACAATGCTAA
>CAIYWO010000198.1 GCA_903929925.1 uncultured beta proteobacterium
ACGCTGACCATCTTTGCGGATATGGTTCCTGGCATCACAGTCAAGGCAGACAATATGCGAGCTGCTGCATTGCAAGGTTTCGCGACTGCAACCGACTTAGCTGACTACCTCGTCAAGCGCGGCGTACCTTTCCGTGACGCCCATGAGGCGGTCGCGCATGCCGTGCGTGAATGCGAGACAAAAGGCTGTGACTTAGCCGATTTGAGTGTGACGGAATTACAAAAATTCCATCCTGCAGTCCAAGACGATGTGCACGCGGTCTTGACGCTGGAGGGCTCAGTCGCCGCACGCAACCACATCGGCGGCACAGCTCCCGAACAAGTTCGTCGCGCAGCACAAACAATCTTGACTGCGCTCGCCTGATTAAAGGTCGAACACGGCGATGGACTCAACATGTCCTGTATGTGGGAACATGTTGACCACGCCGGCGCTACTGAGTCGATAACCGCCTTCATGCACCAAGATCGCGGCGTCACGCGCAAGCGTGGCCGGGTTGCAAGATACATAGACGATGCGGCGCGGCCGTTGCTCTGCGGGCGTTTGCACTAAGGCTTGCGCAAGGGCTAGCGCCCCTTCTCTTGGCGGATCGATGAGCATGCGGTCAAAATGACCAAGCGACTGTAACCATTCAGCAGTCACTTCAAACAAATTGAGCGTGGAAAAACTCACATGCTTTAAGCCGTAGGTACTTGCCGCAGTCTGTGCGCGCTGGGTTAACGTCGGACTGCCCTCAAGACCCACCACCTCGCGACACTTCGTTGCAAGCGGCAAGGTAAAGTTACCTAAGCCGCAAAACATATCAGCGATACGATCGGTCGGTTCAGGCTCAAGCAAGGTCAGTGCTCGTGAAACCAACACACGATTTATTTGATGATTAACTTGCGTAAAGTCAGTTGGCCGAAATGGCATGGTCAACCCGAACTCTGGCAGCGTATAGGTCAACGCAGTCTCGTGCTCAGGCTCGAGTGCGTGAACAGTATCCGGGCCCTTGGACTGCAACCACCACTGAATGTTGTGCTCACTAGCAAAATGACGTAAATGCGCCAGGTCACTCTCCGTCAGTGGCATCAAATGGCGCAAGACCAGAGCCGTTACTGCTTCGCCTACTGACACTTCGATCTGCGGAAACCGATCTGGTGCGGACATGGACATCATCAAACTGCGCAACGGCAACAATAATGCTGCGACATGTGGCGGAAGAACATGACAGGTCCGGATGTCTGCAACAAAACTGCTCTTGCGCTCATGGAACCCAACCAGAACAGTCCCTTTTTTTGCGACCCAACGTACAGCCAGACGCGCGCGATAGCGGTAACCCCAGTACGGACCGTGCAAAGGTGCAAGCATGCGGGCAGGCTTAACGTTCGCCAAATGCGACAAGCCATCCTCGAGGGCGCGCTGCTTAATAGCAACCTGTGCGCTGGGCTCTAAGTGTTGCATCAGACATCCGCCGCACACACCAAAGTGCGGGCAACGCGGTGTCACTCTGAGCGCGGCCGTCCGATGGATCTGCTCAACCCGTGCAATTTCATACGAGGGCTTACGTCGAAAGGTATGCACACTGACACGCTCAGTCGGCAACGCACCTTCGATAAAGACAACTTTACCCTCACGCCGCGCGATACCGCGGGCTTCAAGGTCGAGGGCATCGACCTGCAGCACATCTGATGTCATGATCCTCACAAACAGTCATTTTTCAAATAGTCGGGTAACGGCAACCCACTATTTAGTTTTGTTGGGATCCTTGGCAGTACGTTCTGCCTCAAGGTCCGACGCTACCTTTGCCCGACCACGCGCTTCAGACGCGGCCCCTTGTTTGATGTGTTGCTCTTTCATGTAGGCAACCAGCACTTTGCGCTGGCCCTCATTCAAGGTATCCCAAAAGGCAAGCCATTTTTCCTGAACCGCATCAATGCGCGCATCCATCATAGCGCGCGTCTTCTTGCGAAGGGCGACAGCCTCGCGCGGGTCAAATGCGTTCTTGTTTAGCAACTCTGTGAGCCCAGAGTACTCGGCCAGACGACTCTTGCGATTAGCGGACCACATAATACGTCGCGCGTCATGTGCTGCATCTAGCCTTGCTTTCTGCTCTGCAGTAAGCGCGAGTTGCGCAATCAGCGCTGGGGGGATTTCCCCCATCGATGGTGTTGTGTTCGCTTGGGCCGCAGCGGCAGGCGCTTTAGGCGTAACTGTTTGGGCATGGGCCCAACTAAACAAGAACATAGTGCTTACCGTTGCGACCGCAACGATGCGTTTAACCGAGCAAATTGAAACTATAGAAATGCGACGCATAGCGAACGCTCCTGTCAAAAATTACACATGGAAGATCTGAGTCACTTCCATGCCGCAAGATACTCTGCCCAGTGGGGCTCCGTACTTTGTTCGAGTGTCGATCGCACGAGCGCAATTTCGGCGTCATAGGATTTGGTGTCGAGCTCACCACGCAATAGCCTGAAACGGCAATACACAAGCCAAGTATTGACAACATCGGTCTCACAATAGGCGCGTACTTGCGCTGCACGCCCGTCGGTCCAGGCTTGCCAGACTTGACTGCCATCCATGCCGAGTTTTCCGGGAAAGCCACAAAGCTTCGCCAAGTCATCTAACGGCGCGTTTCCACGGCCGTTGTATTTCGCGAGTACGTCCATCAAGTCGAGGTGGCGCGTGTGGTAGCGACTCAAGTAGTTGTTGTATTTAAAGTCACGATCTTCTTCGCCCATGTCCCAGTAGCGCGGCGCAGCCACTCCGTGGATGAGGCTCCGGTAATGCAGGACAGGCAAATCAAAGCCAGAGCCGTTCCAGCTGATGAGCTTGGGTGTGTAGCGCTCAATTGTTTTAAAGAAACCCGCCAGCAGCGCTGGTTCTGGATCATCTTCTTGACCCAGACACTTCACCCGAAAGCCTTGATCATCACGAAATACACAGCCGACCACCGCAACTCGGTGTAAATGTAGCGGCAAGAAATCACTACCCGTGACTTCTTTACGTGCTGCGAAGGCACGGGTTGCCACTTCGCTGTCCGGAACATCCTCGGACCAACCATTTAAGCGACGTAACCCGACAATGTCAGGAATTGTTTCAAGGTCAAAGACGAGAGTAGGCGTCATCGGGACTGCTTAACGTGTGGGCAAATACTGCAAGGGATCAACCGGCGTTCCTTGGCGGCGAACCTCAAAGTGCAGGCGCACAGACGTCGTATCGGACTGTCCCATTTCCGCAATCTTGAATCCTTTCTTAACTTCTTGCCCAGCCTTCACGAGCAACGTCCGGTTGTGCGCATAGGCAGTGATGAAGCCATCGCTGTGCTCAATGATGACCAGGTTGCCGAGGCCACGCACGCCGTTGCCGGCATACATCACTTTGCCCCCTGCTGCGGCTTCAATCGCATCCCCAGCGGCGCCTGCGATATCAATCCCTTTTGTAGCGGGTGTGAACCCTTGTATTACTTTGCCCTTTGCCGGCCAGCCCCAGTTGATGACGCCCGCATCCGCAGCACGTGCGGGCGGCGAGCTTTCGCTTGAGGTCGTGGCGGAGGCTTGCGGCGCTGGACGCGACATCGCAGCACCGCTTGGTCTAGGTGCAACTGCGGCAGCCGTACCGTCGGAGAGGCGCAATACTTGACCCACTACCAACAGATTGGGGTTGGTAATTTTATTGAGCCTTGCAATGGTCGCCTCAGGGACTCCGGTTGCACGGGAAATTTTGTTCAGAGTGTCACCCGCCTTTACCGTGTATGTCGCAGCCGACGAGGACGAGGACCCGCTGAGGTCCGTCACAGGCGCGCGCGATCCTGACTGGTTGGCACAGCCGCTCATTAGCGCAACCGCTGCAACACACGCTGCCATCATCCATCGCGAAGCGCCACGGCTCATGCTTATCGCGCTGACTGCAACCTGTTTGTCGTGGGACATGTAGCCACCCTGCATACCATTCTCCTGTGTCATCACGTCTGCACCCCAGCTTTCAGCGGTACAAACCTCACTTCTTCAAGTTCTTGCCTTTCCCAATTCGACGCACCGGTGCGCTGAATCTTGACCAAGCGCTGCGTACCGGAACCCTCCGGTGCAATCAACACGCCACCGACTGCTAACTGACTCATCAACGCCTGCGGAATTTTCAGGCCAGCGGCCGCAACGACAATCGCATCAAACGGGGCAGCCGTCGGCAATCCGACCATACCGTCACCATAATTGAGTCGAATCCGAGTCAGTTTCAACGCACGCAAATGTTCTCTAGCCATATCGTACAACGCCCGAATACGCTCAATCGAGTACACCTGCGAAAAAACTTGTGCCATGACCGCCGCTTGGTAGCCGCAACCTGTGCCGACCTCAAGCACGCGTGTGGCACCAGGAACTTCTGAAGCGATAGAAACCATGCGGGCAACAACCCAAGGCTGAGAGATGGTTTGACTGTGACCTATTGGTAGCGCTGCATCGTCATAGGCTCGACTTGCAAGGGCGCCGTCCACAAACGCATGCCTTGGCACGAGCTGCATGGCTGCTAGCACGCGATCGTTGGTAATCCCCTGAGCCATGAGCCGCTCGACCATCACAAAGCGCATCCGCTCTGAGTTAAGCCCCAAATTGGCGGTTGGTAACCGTTCTGTCTGGAGTGGCGCGGTAGCCGTCCGTATCCGGGAAGCAGAAATTTTGGTGTTGCTGTTGGTCGCCGTAATGCCATGCAAGCCCTTAGGCACGACAGGTGGCTTGTGACGGCTCTGTTCACTCACAGTGGTTTCACCCAATGCTCGATTTGACTGACTTGCGCGTGCTGCGTCAAATCGAGCCTGAGCGGTGTCACCGAAACATAACCTCGCTGTAACGCATAAAAATCTGTCCCCTGCGAGTCATCATTCGCAGCACCGGAAGGTCCGATCCAGTAGACCGTCTCACCAGCAGGCGTGCTTGTTGGGATGACGGGCTGTGAGGGATGGCGCTTCCCGAGCCGGGTGGCCTGTATCCCCATGATCTCGCTGAAGGGAAGATCTGGAATGTTTACATTAAGTAGCGCTGGTCCGGCCAGAGGCTGCCGGAGTTGATGCGCAACCATCGTGCGTGCCAGCTGCGCCGCAGCATCCAGGTTGGACCAGGCTTTTGACACCAGCGAAAAAGCGATTGAGGGTATACCAAAGAGATAGCCCTCCGCCGCTGCGGCAACTGTGCCGGAATACAAGGTGTCATCGCCCATATTGGCGCCATTATTGATACCCGACACAATGAGGTCTGGACGACGATCAAGAAGGCCGGTCAGTGCTACGTGCACACAATCTGAGGGCGTGCCGTTGACGTAGGTGAAGCCGTTCGGCGCCTTGCGAATAACAAGCGGCCGACTAAGCGTCAGCGAATTAGAGGCGCCGCTATGGTTAACCTCAGGGGCTACCACTGAGATCTCAGCTAGATCGCGCAACGCTTCCACCAAAGCCTCAATCCCTGGGGCGGTGTAACCGTCATCATTTGAGACCAAAATATGCATACGCGGGCACTAAATTCCTTTTATGAAACAGGTTGAATTGTACTCGCTGCTGAGCGAATTCCTCTCCTATTTTCGGGGTGACCTGACAGGTCGCGCTAGAATTCAGCCATCAGTTTTAACTTCGGGAATGTCAACGCATGAGCCTTACAAACGACTGGGTATTTACAACAGCTTTGGTGATCGGGGCCTACCTCATTGGCTCCATCCCCTTTGCTGTCGTTGTCAGTAAGCTGTTTGGGCTGGCGGATCCCCGGTCTTACGGCTCGGGCAATCCCGGTGCCACCAATGTACTGCGCACCGGAAATAAGGCTGCAGCCCTCCTCACTCTTGTCGGCGATGCGGCCAAAGGCTGGTTCGCCGTCTGGTTAGCACAAGCCCTCGTGCAAGACCCCACCACAATTGCGTGTGTCACCCTGGCAGTCTTTCTCGGGCACCTGTACCCTCTGTTTCTGGGTTTCAAAGGCGGTAAAGGGGTAGCAACTGCTTTTGGCATCCTGATCGCTGTTCAACCTCTCATGGCCTTAGTCACTGCGATCGCGTGGCTTGGCACAGCAGTCATTTTTCGTTATTCATCTCTGGCGGCTATTGTCAGCGCGATCCTGGCTCCAGCCACTTATATCCTAGCCGGACAGTATTTTTGGCAGGCCAATTTACCCATGAGCCTTGCAATATCTGCCATGGGTTTGTTACTGCTCTACCGCCATCGGGCAAACATTAGCCGCCTGCTTCAAGGAACTGAGCCACGCCTAGGTTCAAAAAAAGCTGCTAAATAGCCGCGAGATCCCAGCGTGGACGCACGTCAAAGCCGTGAGCGTGTGCAGCCTGCATATCCACGAGCCCTCTGGACACGCGCTGAGCAGCCGCGAACGCGATCATGGCGCCGTTGTCCGTGCAAAACTCGAGCGGCGGGAAGAACACCTGTGCCCGTTTCTTTGCCAAGCGCTGCGCAAGCCGCTCTCGAAGTAGTCGATTGGCGCCCACGCCACCCGATACAACGAGTCTCGTGAGGCCAGTCTGCTCGAGGGCAGAGACCGATTTCGCAACCAGTACATCGACAATCGCGGCCTGTGTCGCTGCCGCAAGGTCAGCCCGAACGGTTTCGCCAAGCTGCCCCTCCACAGGCTGCGCATCCCGCAGACGCGTCAGCACCGCAGTCTTGAGCCCACTAAAACTGAAATCCAAATTATGGCTGTGCAACATGGGGCGCGGTAGGCTAATGCGCTCAGGGTCACCGTCCTCTGCGAGCCGCGCGAGCGCCGGCCCACCGGGGTAGCCCAAACCGAGCAGCTTGGCCGTTTTGTCGAAGGCCTCACCAGCAGCATCGTCCAGCGTCTCGCCAAGCAGCGTATAGGCGCCGACATCATCGACGCGCATTAACTGGGTATGACCGCCCGATACCAGTAGCGCAACGAACGGAAACTCGGGACACGGATCCGCCATACGAGGTGACAGCAAGTGTCCCTCAAGGTGATGGATTGGAATAGCCGGTAAATTAAGGGACCAGGCAATTGACTGCGCCACACTTGCTCCAACCAACAAGGCACCAGCAAGCCCCGGTCCAGCCGTATACGCGACCGCTTCAACATCGGACAGCGCATGCCCAGCCTGCCCAAGCACAGTGCGCGTAAGAGGTATCACGCGACGCACGTGATCGCGCGAAGCAAGCTCCGGCACAACGCCGCCGTACGCAGCATGCATCGCAACCTGGGTATGCAGCGCGTGAGAAAGCAAACCGCGCTCGGTACACACAAGCGCCACACCGGTTTCATCACACGAACTTTCAAACCCAAGAATAATCATCGCGTCAACGCTGCCCAACTACTAGTGATCAACGCCCTTGGAAGCCAGATACTCTTCGTAAGGACCACGATAATCCGTGACTTCGCCAGTCGACTGAATTTCCCAGACGCGCGTCGCCAACGCAGAGACAAACTCGCGATCATGCGACACAAACATTAACGTGCCTTTGTACTTATCCAGCGCGAGCTGCAAGGACTCAATCGATTCCATATCCAAGTGGTTAGTGGGCTCGTCAAGCAGCATGACATTATGGCGCTTGAGCATCAGGCGACCAAAGGTCATACGGTTTTTCTCACCACCAGACAGCACGCATGGCGCTTTAGGCAAATCATCGGCAGAAAACAACAAACGCCCCAAGACCGAGCGAATGGACTGATCGTCGTCGCCTGGTTGGCGATAGTGCGTCATCCATTCAAACAGATTGCTGTCTTTGTCTGTAAACAGTTCTGAAACATCCTGTGCCATATAACCAATATCGGCGTTCTCCGACCACTTAACTGTTCCTTTGTCTGGACTCAAGTCAAGTGCAAGCATGCGTAGAAGCGTCGTCTTACCCACGCCATTCGCACCAATGATTGCAATTTTCTCACCCGCTTCAACCATAGCGGAAAAGGGTCGAATAACGGGGGCCTCAAATGCCTTGGCTATGTTCTCTAAGGTCACCGCCTGGCGATGCAAGACCTTAAGCTGCTCGAAGCGAATAAAGGGGTTCTGACGCGACGATGGCTTGACTTCAATCTGCGAAGACTTGAGCCGGTCAATTTGCTTTAACCGTGAGGTCGCCTGACGCGCCTTGGACTTGTTAGCCGAAAAGCGACGAACGAAGTCTTGTAGTTCGGACACCCGCTCTTTCGCTTTTGCATTCGCGCTCGAGACACGCTCACGCGCCTGCGTGGAAGCCAGCATGTAATCATCATAATTGCCGGGGTACACACGTAGTTCGCCAAAATCGAGATCGGCCATGTGGGTGCAAACCTGATTCAAGAAATGTCGATCGTGGCTGATGATAATCATTGTGCTCTGATAACCGTTGAGCACATCCTCAAGCCAGCGAATCGTATTGATATCAAGGTTGTTGGTTGGCTCATCGAGCAGCAAAACGTCTGGATTTGAAAACAGCGCTTGAGCGAGCAACACGCGCAGCTTCCAGCCGGGTGCGATTTCACGCATGGGTAATTGATGCTGCTCGACCGGAAACTCCAATCCAAGTAACAATTCGCCCGCGCGTGCTTCGGCTGTGTAGCCGTCGTACTCAGCAAACTTCGCTTCCAGATCGGCAGCAAGCATGTAGTCTTCATCGCTGGAGTCAGCGTTCGCGTAAATGGCATCGCGCTGTGTCATGGCTTCCCACATTTCTGTGTGTCCCATGAGTACGACATCCAGCACGCGCTGATCTTCAAAGGCAAACTGATCCTGACGCAGCTTACCTAAACGCAAACCGGGTTCGAGGTGCACATTACCGACGGTTGAATCAAGATCCCCGCCAATAATTTTCATTAATGTGGACTTACCTGATCCATTTGCGCCGATCAGGCCGTAGCGGTTGCCCTCGCCAAACTTGACGTTAACGTTTTCAAAAAGTGGCTTGGGTCCAAACTGTATTGCAAGGTTTGATGCTGTTATCACGGTAGGCTGCTTATGTAAATATTGCGGTTACATCTTGATAGATATGTTTTCAGTGTAACAACTCGGATAAATCGGCCTATTTTCACCCTCGCCTGCCTATCATGCGACGGGACTGCTTGAGGGCATGTCTCGATCACACAATACGAGGAGAAAAACTTGGAATCGCTGACTATTTTATTTCACACACTGGGGGGCTACGTCTGGGGCCCGGTCTTACTTATCCTGTTGGTCGGCACAGGATGCTACCTCACCATACGACTAGGGGCATTGCAAATCCGACTGCTGCCAGAAGCACTGCGTATGGCTTTTTCACCAAAGAGGCACCCCGACATGCCTGGGGACATCTCGCAGTTTCAATCACTGATGACAGCCCTTGCGGCAACGATCGGCACAGGAAACATTGCAGGTGTCGCCACGGCAGTTGTTTTGGGCGGTCCAGGCGCAATTTTCTGGATGTGGCTCAGCGCTTTCTTTGGAATGGCCACTAAGTACGCGGAAGGCTTACTGGCCGTCAAATATCGCGTCAAAGAGGCTGATGGAACCATGTCAGGCGGTCCGATGTATTACATCGCGAATGGCCTGAAAATGAAATGGCTCGCAATTTGCTTTGCGGTCTTTGGCATGATTGCTGCGCTAGGCACAGGCGCCTCCGTGCAATCGAACTCGCTCGCGCAATCAGCGCATGCGAGCTTCGGCATGCCCGGCTGGCTCACCGGCGTCATCCTGACATCCATTACAGCGCTGGTGATTCTGGGCGGCATCAAAAGCATCGCGCGCGTCACCGCCGTGATTGTGCCTTTCATGGCGGCGACCTACCTGCTAGGCGGCTTGGCAGTGATCGTTTCCAACATTGACGCACTGTTTCCAGCGCTTGCCGTGATTTTCCAAGATGCCTTCACAGGTCAAGCCGCTGCAGGCGGCGCAATTGGCACGGTCATCCGCTACGGCGTCGCCCGGGGTGTGTTTTCAAACGAAGCTGGCTTGGGAACTGCCCCCATCGCCGCCGCAGCCGCCAAAACGGACCAACCAGTCAAGCAGGCACTGGTATCCATGACAGGAACCTTTATCGACACAATCATTGTTTGCTCGATCACCGGGATCGTCTTGGTGATGGGTGGTCAATACCAATCAGGCACAACCGGCGCAGCACTCACCTCGCTATCGTTTGACAACATGTTGCCTGGACCTGGCGGTTGGATTGTCACAATAGGACTACTGTTCTTCGCTTACTCAACCATTCTGGGCTGGAGCTACTACGGCGAAAAGTGCACCCAATACGCCTTAGGCAAACGCTTCGTCACGCCCTATCGCTGGGTCTATACAAGCTTTGTGATGATCGGAACGGTGGTGTCGCTTGATCTTGTTTGGGCAGTTTCCGATGTCTTTAACGGACTGATGGCCTTCCCTAACCTAATTGGCATCGTCTTGCTCTCGGGCGTCGTCATCAAAGAGACGCAGGAATACCTCAAAGCGCGCGACAAAAAATAAAGGACCGCTTGTCGTCGTCACCCTGTACCGCGATTAAGGCTTAGTCGCGGTGCTCATCAAACACGATATGAGCCAAGCCGTCTTCAGTGGCTACTCCTACCTTTGCGCCGATCGGCAGCGTTGCCTTCATCGGCGTATGTCCAAACGGCAATCCCGTAATAACAGGAATGCCCACAGACTGCTTAATAAAGCGAATAGCCTCCTGCAAATCGTAGCCCCGATCATGCTCAGCCAACCTGTAGTCGGTAAACCCTCCAAGCAACAAGGCTTTCTGTTTGCTCAGAATTCCCGCTTGAGCAAGTTGAAGCAACATGCGCTCAATGCGATACGGATGTTCACCCACGTCTTCAATGAACAAAATGCCATTTTTGATCTTAGGCATAAAAGGCGTACCAATAAGCGCAGTAATCATTGCCAGATTCCCACCCCACAAAACGCCTCGGCAATCCACCGCGTCTGAGTCCTCAGATTCAAAACTGAGAATCTCGAGCTCACCGCGCATGACTTCACCAAAAATCTCAGTCGTCAAAATCTCTGGCTTAGCCGCTCCAAAGTCATAGCAAACAGTCGGTCCGGCATAACTAACCAAACCGGTCTTGGCGAGTAAGGCCAGATTAAAGGCGGTGAAGTCACTCTGTCCGACAAAACGTTTGTTGGCTTGAGCCATAAGGTGCCAATCAATGTGCGGCAATAAGCGTGTGATCCCGTAGCCACCGCGCGAGGCCATGACAATCGGCAAGCTTTGTTTAGCCGCTCGATGCAAGCCAGCCAGGCGTGACTGATCTGGGCCAGCAAAGCGCTGCTCGCGCGCAAGCGTATCGCGGTCAAGTGCAACTTTAAAACCCATTTTTTCTAGGCGTTTAACGCCGCGCGCCAGGACCTTCGCATCCGCAACTGCACTTGAGGGTGACACGACATAAATACCTCGCGCCCGAGCATCCACAGCTTGTTTTTTGTTAGTCATACAGCCTCGTGTGTCATGTTGCATCCATCTGGTCAGCTTGCTTAGTCTTGCTGCGTCTATCTTTAAAGAAATCCCGCAAGTACGTCCCGCACTCCTCGGCCAAAATACCCGATGTCAGCACTGTCTGATGGTTGAGCGTCGCATGCTCGAGCAGATTGACCACGCTCCCGCAGGCTCCTGTTTTGGGGTCAGCAGCCGCAAAAACAATACGACCCAAGCGGGCGTGAAGCATGGCACCCAGGCACATCGCGCAGGGCTCGAGGGTGACATAAAGTGTTGCACCGGGCAGGCGATAGTTCTGCACTTCCCGCGCTGCCGCCCGCAAGGCGACGATTTCAGCGTGGGCCGTTGGATCGTGGTCAGCAATGGTGCGATTAAAGCCCGTCGCGATCACCTGTCCTGAGGCATCCAGCAGCACGGCACCAACCGGGACTTCTCCTAGGTCTTTTGCGCGGGCGGCTTGCTCCAGGGCAAGACGCATGATGGCTTCATCCGCGGTAGACACGAGATTTCAGGGCAATCCGACCTGCCAGGCTAGTCAAGGCTTCCTCGAGCCATTGATACAGCTCAGCATCATCGTCGTAGCGTGCTTGATTAAGATTGGACACGCGCCCGTCCTCAATAAATCCCCATGCTCGGCTGCGCTTGTCCCGATGCTTGGGATCCCAGACGCCAAAAGCGAACCCCCCAGAGCTCCGAATTAAGGAAAAACACGGGATGTCGGTATAGCCGTCACCCACGAACACCATTTGATCAAACGGGACGCGCAGGCGGTCCTCAGGAACCTTACGGTTCACCTCAAAGGGCTTGCCAATGAAGGCAGGGCCAACAATCCCTTTTTGGATGTGAAACAAGTAACGTGTTTTATCGGTGAAGCTGACAATCCGCCTTGGAAATGCAATCCCGCCATCCTCGCCGTAGATAAACTCCGAAGCCCAAATGGCATTGAATTCAGAGGCAATCGCCGTGTGGCGCACGACATCACCGATCCCGCTGGAGATCAGATAAAACTCGAGTTGAACTTGAGGATGCGCGCGACGCACCTGCTCGCGCAAGCGAGAAAACAAGGTCGAGACCCCTGTATGCAAGGGCAAGCTGCGACCCCAAGCCTGAAGCCGCTCTTGGGTAATCAGCCCGTAGTCACCACTCTGCGATAACGCGATCATCTCGTGCAGGTACGCGGGTACAGGATCCCAGTCTTGGCTCAGGAGAGGATCAACCCGACCGGACCAAAATTGCTGTGTATCGACACCTATGCTTTCCAGAAAGCCCGAAGTGCTATCCGGAGCAAGCGTATCGTCAAAATCGAAAATTAGCGCAATGACGTCAGACATCGTCTCTACCGCTTTATTCAGAATAGGTACATTGTACCGAGCATTTGTACGATAATCTGGCACCATGACTGCACCTGATATCCGTCCCGAACAATCCCCAGAGCTGCTAAAAGCCCTGCACATCCTGACGCGCGACGGCAAGCTGAATCAAGATAGCCGACGCAAACTCAAGCAGGTCTATCACCTGCACCAATTTATCGAACCCTTACTGAAAGAGCTTGCGCTTGAGCGCCAAAATTTCAGCGTAGTCGACCACGGCGCGGGCAAGTCTTATCTGGGTTTCATTCTGGTGGACTTGTATCTCAGACACCACGCGAAACAAGCCACGATGCTCAGCATTGAAAGTCGGCCAGAGCTCGTCACACACGCACAGGATCTTGCAGATAAACTCGGCTTCACTCAAATGCGCTTCCTGAATCAGACGGTGGCACAAGCGATCGCGTCCGAAGACATCAGCGATCGTATTGATATGGTCACGGCGCTCCACGCATGCAATACCGCCACGGACGACGCCATTCGCTTCGGCCTCACAAAGCAGGCGCGCTACATGGTTTTGGTGCCGTGCTGCCAAGCTGAAGTCGCGAGCGTTTTACGCAAGCATAAAACAACCCAACTCAAAGACCCACTCACAGAAATCTGGCGACACCCTTTACACACGAGAGAGTTTGGCAGCCAGGTCACGAATTCACTACGGTGCCTGCAACTCGAGGCTCATGGGTATCAAGTCACCGTGACCGAACTGGTGGGATGGGAGCATTCGATGAAGAACGAACTCATCATCGCCGAACGTAAAGGACCTCCAAAACCCGTCGCGGCCGCACGCCTGCAGGCAGTGCTCGAGCGCATCGGGCTGACCGAGCTGCAAGAGCGTTTCTTTGTGCCGACTGTCGGAACACAAGCGACATGAAGTCCTCAGACGCAGACGCCTTAGCCAACGCAAAGATACTCATCGCGGGTTGCGGCGACTTGGGCATTCGGCTTGCGCAACAGTTGGGCAGCTTTCACACCACACAAGTACTTGGCCTGCGTCGGACACCACTCACGACCGAGGTCATGCCCAAAAATTTTCAGTGGCTCAGTGCAGATTTCACTCGCACCGAGACCTTGCAATCCTTACCAAAAGACATCACACACATTGTGTTTGCCGCAGCGCCGGGAGCACGAACACCAGCAGACTATCAAGCGGTCTACGTGCATGGTTTGCAGCAGACGATCCAAGCCTGCGCATCTTCTGCGCTGAGACGGATTGCCTTTATTTCGTCCTCCGCTGTGTATAGCGACCAGGAAGATCGCTGGGTGGATGAGAGCACACCGACAGCACCAAAGGGTTTCAATGGGCAGATTCTATGCGAGGCCGAGCAATGGTTAAGTAGCTACGGGCTGAGTCATCAGATTCAAACGATTAGTTTGCGTTTGTCCGGCATTTATGGCCCGGGTCGCAATTTCTTGCTTGACCGTCTGCGCCTTGGACAAGCCTCTGCACCGCTCGGAGAAAGCCATTGGGTCAACCGCATCCATGTTGAAGATGCTGCTGCAGCAGCGATTCACCTGCTCGCACTTGAGCACCCCGAATCCGTCTATGTCGTGTCGGATTCGACACCGCTGCCGATGCGAGTGCTCTATGAAGCGTTGGCGCAACGCGTCGGAGGCCCCTGTCCACCGGTCGGCCCTGCGCCAGCAATGGTCGGCAGCAAGAGACTCAGTAACGCCCGCTTGGTTGCATCAGGATTTGAATTCAAGTGGCCGGATAGTCGCGATGGCTATGCCGCTGCAATCGCTAAACTGGATAGCTGATTTCTAGAATATCCAGCTCTTCAATCCCGCCCGGAGTGCGCAGCGTCACCAGGTCTCCCACACGGCTTTTGGTCAACGCACGCGCGACAGGCGATACCCAGCTAATCTTTCCCTGCAACGGCTCCGCTTCGTCCACCCCGACGATGGTGACACGATGCTCTTCACCTTCTTGGTTCACATACAAAACAGTTGCACCAAAAAACACCTGATCGCGATTAGCTTGCGCCGCAGGATCCACAACTTCAGCAAGCTCAAGGCGCTTGGTCAAGAACCGCATACGGCGATCAATCTCTCGCAGACGCTTTTTGCCGTACAGATAATCACCATTCTCAGAGCGATCCCCATTAGAGGCTGCCCACGACACGACCTGCACCATTGCTGGACGTTCATCATTCATCAGCCGAGCGAGTTCCTCGCGCAAAGCTGCATAGCCCTGAGGCGTCAAATAGTTTTTTGTGCCCTTGGGCAGCGCCAGCGCTTCAGGGAGATCCTCATCCTGATCCCCATCTTGTTCTTTTACAAACGCTTTATTCATATACGCTTAAATCAACACATCCCACACAGGGGTCAAATCAGTCGGTAACGGCGGCAAGCTGCCGAGATCGTAGCGCCCCTCGCCCGGGCCATGAAAATCAGACCCACACGACGCAAGAAACCCGTACTGCCGCGCAACGCCAGCATACGTTTGATATTGCCCTGGATGGTGACTACCCGTGATGACCTCAATACCCCGGCCCCCCAACTCCTTGAAAGCGGCAAAGAAGGCATCGAACTGCGTTTGTGTGAATTCATAACGACCAGGGTGCGCAATGACGGCGACTCCGCCAGCGTGCCCAATCCAGCTAATCGCTTGATCCAACGCAGCCCAACGCATCGGTTCGTGTGCTGGGCCTCCATCGTGTAAGTAACGATCAAACGCTGTCTGTACCGTCGGTACAAATTTAGCCTGATGCAAGTAGCGCCCAAAATGCGTACGACTAATGAGCTCTGGGTTCCCAGCAAGGCTGGCTGCCCCCTCAAAAGCGCCAGGCATGCCTAGCTCGGCTAGACGCTCACCGATGCGTCGCGCGCGCTCTGACCGCCCGCTACGAGTAATCCGTAGACCTTCTGCGAGCACTGCATTATCGGGGTCAATTCCCAGGCCAACGATGTGGACCGTTTTCCCAGCCCACGTCACAGAAATCTCGACACCACCAAGGTAGTCCATGCCAATTTCTTGTGCCGTTTGCTTCGCAAGCTGCTGCCCAGCAAGTTCGTCGTGATCGGTCAAGGACCACA
>CAIYWO010000199.1 GCA_903929925.1 uncultured beta proteobacterium
ATTCTCGTGCCGGCCTGGGCCAATGACCAGATCGACGCGCAAAAGCGACTCGCCTATGTCTACGACTTGATTCCTGAATTGCGAGCGTTTGCCCCTAGGCGTGGTCAACAGTTATCAGGCGGGCAGCAAAAACTTGTCGCGTTGGGCCGTGCGCTGATGATCGGAACGAAACTGCTGTTGCTTGATGAGCCATTCGAGGGTGTTGCCCCCGCGCTTGCGCAGCGGTTAGCTGAAGTCATTAGTCGTCTCAAGGACGAGGGGATGGCTGTGATTTTTTCAGAATCCGACCTTCAGTACTCAGAGCATTTGGTTCAGAAGGTCTACAGCATTGATCGAGGCGCTGTTACTGAGCGGCCGTTAAAGCCACGCCTTTGATCATCAGTCGATAAAGAAAACGCTTCTGTTCCGGATCGTAATCAGCGTTAGCCTGATGCATCACGGCTTGGTTATCCCAAATGACCATGTCGCCCACCTTCCATTGGTGGCGATATTCATAACGGGCGTCTGTCGCACGCTGGTATAGATTTTCGATCAAGGCATAACCTTCATCCGCAGACATGCCCTCGATCCCTTCCATGCGACCCGTATTCAAGTACAGAGCTGGTCTACCGCTACCAGGATGACGAATCACGATAGGCTGCAATGCGGTCGGAATTTTCGCGAGATCTTCAGGGCTGAGTTTGGTGAGTTCACGCGGGCTACGACTGCTTTGATGCACATGTAGTGACTTAAGGTTTTTAATGGTCTCTTTAAGAGCTTCAGGCAGGTCATCATAGGCTTGGCGGACATCGACAAACTGTGTATCGCCTCCCGTTGGCGGAATTTGTAGCGCATGCAACGTGGTCGCTTTCGGAGGACAGCGGTCGTTAGAGTGATCGGTGTGATAGTTCTCTCCCCGCACTTGAAGCTTGCCGTTTTTGCGAGGCAGATCGTCCGTTGAATTGCAGCCGACCATGGGATAGTCTGGCAGCACATATTTTTTTAACTGCTGATCCATCAGTTCGCCGAAGATTTCGGCGGCACCCATAAACTGTGGCGGAGTCAGGGTTTGTTTGCGAAACACCAGCACAGCGTATTGTGCGAGTAGCGCATTGAGTCGCTGCTTCGTCGCGGTTGTCGTCGATTCGCTAAGATCGATACCGGAAATCTCGGCGCCAAAGTCTTTGCGGATCGGGTGAATGATCAGGGTCATAGGGCTCTCGAGTTGCTAGGACTATTGTGCGGTGATACCAGTTTGCTTTGCGATGGTGGCCCAGCGAATGAGACCGTCATGAACGAGTTTTTTAAAATCTGCAATGGTCATTGGCTTTGGCTTCCCTCCGTCGGCAGCAAGAAATTCGATCAGTTCTCTTGAGGCGAGTGCCTTATTAACCGAGGCGTTAATGAATTCTTGTATCGCCGGATCTACATTCGCAGGGCCGAGTAGTCCCCACCACTGTTGGATCTCGTAGCCCTTAATTCCGGCTTCCTGAAAGGTCGGCATGTCTGGTGCAGCTTCAGAGCGCTGGGCACTTGTGACTGCGACACCCCGCAGCATGCCATTTCGTATTTGTGGCAAGACTTGTGTCATGCTGCCAATTGAAAATTCGATATGCCCACCCATGGTATCGGTCATGGCGGGGCTACCCCCTTTGTATTGCACTGCACTCATGTTGTTGCCGAGGGCCTGGCTTAGCATGACTCCTGCGAAGTGCTGGATGCTGCCTACGCCAGTCGCGCCGTAATTTAAGTTTGGAGTCGCTTTTAAATATTCAAAGTATTCCCGGGCATCTTTTCCAGGCGACTTGGGTTTCGCAGCTAGCGCTAGTGGCACTTCGCCAATCATAGCGATCGGAGTGAAGTCTTTGATTGGATCAAAAGGCAAGTTGTTGGCAACTGCAGGTGCCATCGTAAAGGTTGAGGAGCCTACGAGTAGCGTGTAACCATCACTACGCTGTTTGGCAACATAGGCAGCACCGATCGCTGTGCCTGCGCCTGGTTTGTTTTCAATGACGACGGGTTGGCCCCATTGCGCAGTCAGTTGCTTTGCCAATTGACGCGCAACGATATCGTTGGAGCCGCCCGGAGCAAACGGTACGACTAAGGTGACAGGCTTTTCAGGATAGGCGCACCAAGCGCTGGAAGCAATAAAAAAACTTAGGCCGCATATCAAGTTTGTAAATAGCTGGGCGATTGGTTTCATCTCATTATTTCTCTAGTCAGACCCGACACACAATACTATGATAGGTCAACTTGTGGAATAGTTTGGAGCAGGAAATGAAAGCAGCATGGTATGAAAAAAATGGTGAAGCAAAAGACGTCTTAATCTTGGGCGAGTTACCTACCCCTGAGCCTGGTCCCGGTGAGGTGCGTGTCAAGGTGCATGTATCGGGTGTCAATCCGTCTGATGTGAAATCGCGTCGAAATCGACCGATCTATGCTCCCAAAATTATTCCGCATAGTGATGCAGGCGGTGTAATTGATGCGGTAGGCGCTGGTGTATCGACCGCACGTATTGGCGAGCGGGTTTGGACCTGGAATGCGCAGTATCAGCGCCCGTTTGGTACGGCCGCACAGTATGTTTGCTTGCCTCAAGCGCAGGCAATCAAACTGCCCGAGCATGTCAGCTTTGACGGTGCTGCTTGTATGGGCATTCCTGGATTAACTGCTTATGAAGCGGTGCGACGCTGCGGAGAAATCGCAGGTAAGACTGTGCTTGTGATTGGTGCAGCCTCCTCAGTCGGACATTATGCGGTGCAGATGGCGACGCTTAAAGGCGCGCGTGTCATCGGCACAGTGAGCTCAGATGCCAAAGCTGCTCATGCACGCGCGGGTGGCGCTGCCGAGACGATTAACTACAAAACTGAAAATGTTGCAGAGCGTGTGAAGGCGCTCACAGAGGGCCGCGGGGCTGATGCAATTATCGATATGGATTTCTCGACAACGACAGACTTGGTACGAGATGGTGCGCTGGCGCCACACGGAACCGTGGCCTGCTTTGGTTCGAATAAGGTTGAGCCACCATCCATTCCATTCCGTCTATGTCTGACGACAAGTCTCAGCCTGCAATTTTTTCTTGTGTATGAGCTCACCCCCGCAGAGCGTGCAAACGCCTTGGCGGGGCTCTGTGGCGTGTTGCAGTCAGGGAAGCTTACGCACGCGATCGGCGCGCGATTTAAGCTTGAGGAAATCGTGGCGGCTCATCAGGCTGTTGAGCAAGGGCAGGTGATGGGCAATGCCGTGATCGATATTGCTTAAGGCTGTTGTCCTGCACGCAATAAAAATCGCTCATTCAGATCGTCGAAATTCTTACAGCCGATCTGAGTGAGTACGGCATGTAGTTCACGACGCAAAATCGCGAAGACTTGGTCGGCACCTTCTTGCCCGAGTGCGGCAACTGCATAGAGAGTTGGGCGACCAAAGAAGCAGAACTGTGCTCCAAGGCATTTTGCAATCACGATGTCTGAGCCGCGACGCACACCACTTTCAAGCATAAGCGTCATTTTGTCGCCGACTGCGTCCCGGATTGCCGGAAACATCGTGATCGGCGAAGGCGCCACATCAAGTTGTCGCGCGCCATGATTTGATACGACGATTCCGTTCAAGCCAAGTTCTGCTGCTTTCATCGCATCGTCAGCGTGCAGTAAACCTTTGATGATGAGCGGGCCAGACCACTGGTCACGAATGCGAGCCACGGTATCCCAGTTAGTCATGGGCGCTGGTGTCAGGGTGCCGTATAAATCAGCAACCTGGTCAGCCGAGGCACCATCCGGGGCGTACGGTTGCCAATTGCTCATCATGGGCATGCCGCCCGCTCTGAGGTATTCGATGACCCAGCTAGGTTTGGTCATCGCATCCAACATGATGGAGGGAGTCATTCGGAATGGACGGGTGAAGCCATTTCGTTTGTTACGTTCCCGATTCGAATTGACGGGAACATCGACGGTAATAGCGAGTACGCCCAGCCCCGCATTTTTTGCACGCTGCACGAGGTCTTGGTTAATGCGCTCATCGCTGGTCGCATACATCTGAAACCAGACATTATCTGGAGCGATTTTTGCTGCGTCTTCGAGTCTAAAGTTGCTTGCACTGGAAAGTAGAAAAGGGACGTTCGCTTTTTTGGCAGCAGCCGCAAGCATTGCGTCTGCGCCCGTACGAAACAAGCCCGCCATGCCCGTCGGTGAGATACCGACCGGGCTCGCGTATTCGCGCCCAAACAGGGTGGTCGTTTGGTTTATTTTGGTGACGTCGGCCAGATATCTTGGGATTAGCTGGTAATCCTGAAACGCGTTTCGATTTCGCACCAGGCCCGTCTCATCGTCGGCGCCGCCGTCGATGAAGTCAAAGGCAATCTTTGGAAGGCGGCGTTGCGCCATTGCGCGAAAGTCGTGAAGATTAATTGCGGTGGCCATGGCGGACTCGGTTAATTTGTTGGCAATGATGCAGTGATGCACCAACAGCGGATTTTCAAAATTTACTACAGTGTAGGTGCAATTTATAGTACAACTATGCATCCTTATTCTTCGTCACCCTTATTTAACGGATCGGTCTATGAAAATCACGGTATCTGGAGCAAGCCCCTATGTTCGTAAGGTGATCGCATGCGCGATTGCCCGGGGTATCGACGGACAATTTGAAAAATGGTCCATCTCGACAACCGATCCAATTTTGTCGGATTCAAACCCGCTAGGCAAGATTCCAACGCTTGTCACCGACGATGGCGTAGCAATGTTTGATAGCCCCGTCATTTGTGAATATATCGACAGTATCGGTACGGCAGCCCCCCTGTTTCCTGCCGCTGGTCCTGCGCGCTGGAAAGCGCTGCGCCTTCAGGCGATTGGTGATGGCATCTTAGATGCCAGTCAGCCTCGTCGTCGCGAGATCGCGTTGCCCCAAGACGAGGGGCGGATTGGCTACATCAAACTGCAACAAGGCAAAGTGGCTCGCGCGTTGGCCGTCCTGGAAGCTGAAGCAGCCTCGCTCGGTCAGTTAGCCACGGTCGGTGATATTGCCGTCGCGTGTGCTCTTGGATATCTTGACTTCCGCTTTGCAAATGAGCCTTGGCGTGCTGAGCACCCTAAGCTCGCAGCTTGGTATGCGAGCGTAGAGAAGCTTGCACCATTGGCCAAGACGATCCCTGTCGCGGCGTAAGCTTAAAAGCGCCCCTTAAAGCGGCGCTCTATGTAAATCGGCCCTCTCAGGAGGGCCGATTTATTTAGTACCCCTTGGTGTTACGCAGCTTTAGATGCCTGACTCATGGCGAGTTTTACCGAGGCAGGCGTGAACGGAATAGTGCGCAGCCTGACACCCGTTGCGTCGTAGACTGCATTGGCGATCGCCGCGGGAACCGTGGTTGGTGCTTGTTCGCCTGCACCCCACACCGGTTGACCGGGTCGGTCAATCAATGTTGTGACGACTCTAGGCACATCCGGGAACTTCAAGATTGGGTAGCTCGCCCAATCAACACTCGTTACCTGGTTACCATTCCATTTCACTTCTTCCATCAAAGTGCGACTGACTGTTTGGATCACGCCACCTTCGATTTGGTTTGTGACGCCATCAGGGTTCACGATCTGCCCGCAGTCATGTGCAACGCAGACTCTCGTCACAGTGATTTGACCCGTTGTGCGGTTCACCTCGACCTCCGCTACGGTTGCAACGTAGGTAATGGCATTGTTATATCGCACATAAGAAATGCCACGGCCTTTTGCGATATTGCCCTGTGCGCTAGCTGGGTTTGGACCAGGACGGGTTTGCCAGTTCGATGCTTTTAAAACAGCTTTGATCACGTCTACTGCGCGTGGATCAGATAGGTGTTTCAAACGGAACTCGGCTGGGTCTGCTTTCGCTGCTGCTGCAAGCTCATCCATAAAGGATTCGTTCGCGAAGCTGTTTTCGATACGCCCGGGGCTGCGCAAGTGCGAAGCGCGGAATATCGACTGATCGATATGTTTTGTCGTGACCTTGATGTTTGGCAGCGCGTAGGGTGCAGCTGAGTTTTGAAACAAGAAGCCGACCCAGTTTCCGGGGCGTGGATTGCCTGTGTCGGCCATGGCAAGCAACGGAAAATCCAATGGCTTAAACGCTGCAATGTGGTTCAAGGCGATGTAGAAATCACTTTGCCAGCCTGTTACGTTACCTTGCGCATCAAAACTTCCCTCGAAGTCCATTGTCCTGGGAGGACTCTTCGGTGCCAAGGCGGTTTCATCATGGCGCATCCACTGCACACGCACGGGTTTGCCGATGAGTTGGGCAATCAGCGCGGCGTCTGCCGTCGCGTCTTCGTGTCCGTTGCGTCCGTAGCAACCAGATCCATCCAGATAAATCAAACGAATCGATTCTTTTGGTAATTTGGTCAACACCGCGATTTCGTCTTGCATCGAGTGCGTTGCTTGCGAGGCTGACCACAACGTCATTTTTCCATCGCGAAAGTCCGCCACGGCGCATGAGGGCCCCGCTGAGGCGTGTGTTTGCACGGCAAAGTTATAGGTTGCTTTAATGCGTTTGGAACTGCTCGAAAGCGCAGTATCAATATTCCCGACGTTTTGTGTCACGTCGGTTTTTGCGATCGGTAGTTGACGCCAGTGATCGTAAATCTTTGCTTGAGGAGGCAACTCGCGGCCTGCAGACCAATTCGCCTTGACTGCCTTGGCTGCTTTGACTGCACACCACTCGTCCTTACATACGACCGCCAGGAAGTTGTCTTTACGAACAGTTTGCACATAGCCTTTCAGTTTTTTTGCGTCTGTGTCGTCAACGCTCACTAAGGTTGCACCGGCCTGGAGAGGGCGAATGACGCGTGCGTGTAGCATCCCGGGCAAGCGGAAATCGTGTACGAAAGGATGTTCGCCTGAAACCTTATCTGGAATGTCGACACGTGGGATGGACTTACCAACGATCGTGTATTCCTTGGGCGACTTGACTGGTGCTTTGGGGTCTACTTTGAGCTTAAAGCCGTCGCCAATAATGTCGCCGTAGGCGAGTGCCTGTCCTGGCTTAGACGCTGCGGTAATGATGCCGTCTTTGATACTGAGTTCAGTGACGGGGACTTGCAGCTTTTCAGCAGCGCGCGCCAGCAGCGCGATGCGTGCGTTCGCTGCTGCGATACGGAGCTCCCCGCCACCTTGTTGCAGGGTGATGGCAGCGCCTGTTAACCATTGATCAGGTGTCGTGGCGGTGTCGCCCATGATCATGGAGATTCGGTCAAACGGAACGGACAACTCTTCCGCTGCGATTTGTGAAAGTGCAGTTTTAGTTCCTGTCCCAAGATCTACCTTGCCTACAAAGACTGTGATCTTGCCATCACGATCAATCGTGAGCCATGAGTCGAGTACGTCCTTGGCAACGCTCTTGGGTGGGAGTAGGCCGTAGTTTGCAGACGCTGAATTTGCGCCCATCGAAAAACTAACAACCAACATGCCAGCACCGCTGGCTTTTAAAAACTCGCGTCGTGTAAATGCGTTCATGCGTTCACCTGTGTATGAATAGGTTGGGGATGGGGTCAGGCAGCAGCGAGGTAGCGTTTTACCGCCGCCACAATCCGCTGATGGGTACCGCACCGACACAGATTCCCTGCGAGCGCCTCATTAATTTGCGCGTCTGTTGGGTTTTTATTGTTAGCGAGAAAGGCGCTAGCAGTCATGATCATGCCGTTGATGCAATAGCCGCACTGCACGGCCTGCTCATCGATGAACGCTTGTTGCAATTTGCCAGGTTTTTTTGCACTGCCCAGCCCTTCGAGGGTGGTGACACTCTTGCCTTGCATAGCCGTCGCAGGTGTCACGCACGAGCGTACAGCCTGGCCGTCTACAACGACCGTACAGGCCCCGCATTGCCCAAGGCCGCAGCCAAACTTAGGCCCGTTGATTTCCAGATTGTCCCGCAATGCGTATAGCAAAGGGGTGTCGTCTTCAATTTCGACTTTGTGCGACTTGCCGTTTACACTCAAATTTACCGTTGCCATGCTTGTCTCCCGCTTTTTATATTGTTGCGACCAGAATAGGTCGTCAGACTTACAACAACCACTTTACCGAAATGGCGTGAAATTGCAAAGCATCAAATACACATTAGGAAGGATGGTCGGCGCATGACCATAAAATTGCAAGGTGTCAGGCTGTCGCGAGCAGCCCGTCTGGTGCTTGACGACGTCAGTCTGACCATTGCCCCAGGTGAGGTTGTTGGCGTCCTTGGTGAAAACGGAGCAGGTAAATCTACATTGATTGATGCCGTTGCGGGCGAGATTCGTCCCACTGCTGGTCAGATCACGATTTCGGACCGTGATTTGGCAGGGCTAGATGCGACCGCGCAGGCGCGTTGCAGGGCTGTTCTGCCGCAAAAACCGAGCTTGAGCTTTGATTTAACGGTGACTCAAGTTACTGAAATGGGGGCCTACCCTTTTCCGGAGGCAAGTCCCAGCGTTGTCGATGGATGGGTGGCGCAGGCTTTAGGCTGGGCAGATCTAGCGGATTTGGCACCGCGCCGCTATTTGAACCTGTCTGGCGGAGAGCAGCAGCGTGCGCATCTTGCGCGCGTATTGGTTCAAGGATTAGCGATTGCAGCACATGGCGAGAAGCCTTTCATTCTTCTGGATGAGCCTGCTGCCAGCTTAGATGCGCGACACCAAATTGAACTGATGCGCTGTTTACGACTCTTTGCAACCCGTTATCAGGCGGGCGTGCTTGTTGCGCTGCACGATATTAATCTTGGTGCACGGTGGTGTGACCGTTTGGTACTACTTGGCGATGCGAGCGTTATCTCCCAGGGCAGTCCTCAGGTTGCATTGACTCCTCAGACACTCAAGAACACCTTCGGCTTAGACATGATGGTGATGCCCCATCCTTTGGATACGGGGTGTGTGCTGGTGCTCGATCGGGTTACTTGTTAAGCTGTTTCAACTCGTCATCCCTTAATGCTGCAGCGCAGCGCGCCGGTGACTTTGGCAAGGAAATGAAATGAACATAGCAATTGTAGGATCGGGTCTAGTGGGCCAGGCGTGGGCAATCGTTTTTGCGCGCGGTGGTCATCAGGTCAACATGTGGGATGGCGATCCCGCAGCAGTCAAACATGCGCAGACATTGATTGCAAAACAAGTCGCAGACTTGTTTGCGGCTGGGCTCATTACTGACCCGGAAGGTTTGATCGGACGAATCAAAGGCGTTGCGACGCTTGAAGAGGCATTGGCGGATGCGCAATACGCACAAGAGAGCCTACCGGAGCGGCTAGAGACCAAAAAAGAAATCTTCTCCAGAATGGACGCGCTTGCCGCGCCGACCGCTGTTCTCGCAAGCTCGACGTCGAGCATCCCCGCTTCTGCGTTTACCGAAAATTTAGCTGGACGTGCGCGTTGCTTGATCGCGCACCCCGTGAATCCTCCCTATCTCGTGCCTGTGGTTGAAATATGTGGCGCACCCTGGACCGATGCCTCCGTCGTACAGCAGGCGTGGGATGTGATGGAGGGCGTGGGCCAAAAACCGGTCAAGATTCATAAGGAATTGAAAGGCTTTGTATTGAATCGCTTGCAAGGCGCTTTGTTACGCGAGGCGTTTCGACTGGTCGAAAACGGCTATGTCGATGCTGAGGGTCTGGATGTGACAGTCAAAGAGGGGCTGGGCTTACGTTGGTCCTTTATGGGCCCCTTCGAGACCATTGACCTCAATGCGCCGGAAGGACTAGCAGATTACGCACATCGATTCGATGAGATGTATCAGGCGATGTCTCTTGAGCAGACCTCAACTGAGCACTGGTCAGAGGACGTTATTCAGAAGCTTGAAGCACAACGCCGCTCTTTATTGCCGAAAGACAAACTGTTGGCGCGGCGCCTGTGGCGGGATCGGCGTCTGATGGCACTTGCTGCACACAAAAAATCTGCCGAAAAGTAAGAACGGACTCTTTCTTAAATTTTAATCAACGTAATCACTGGTCACTACAACATGAAAGTCAATGACGCTTTTGCCGACTACAGCCGCTTTATCCAGATTCGCCGCGATATTCATGCGCATCCCGAGCTCGGTTTTGACGAGCACCGCACCTCTGAAATCGTGGCGGGTCTATTAAAAGAATGGGGCATTGAGGTGCATCGCGGCATTGCAGGGACTGGCGTGGTGGGCGTATTGAAGGCTGGGAATAGCAAGCGC
>CAIYWO010000200.1 GCA_903929925.1 uncultured beta proteobacterium
CGTTTTTACATTTAACCGCATCAACCGTACTTCTGGAGAATTCATGAAACAACAGGCGTTGATATCCCGTTTAATGGGTAAGCCTTTGGGCCTCACCGTGCTGACCGCAGCACTTGCGGTTGCCTCGGCCATGCCCGCATCGGCTCAAGAAAAAGTCTTGCGTATCGGCATGACAGCAGCTGATATTCCACGCACGCTTGGTCAGCCTGACCAGGGCTTTGAAGGAAACCGGTTCACCGGCATTCCAATGTACGACTCCCTGACACAATGGGACCTGTCCAAATCCGATGTCCCGAGCGTTGTTATCCCTGGCTTGGCCACATCGTGGGCGGTTGATGCGAACGACAAAACAAAGTGGGTGTTCAAGTTGCGTCCAGGCGTCAAGTTTCATGACGGCTCACCAGTGAACGCAGATGCCATCGTCTGGAACGTGCAAAAAGTGTTGGACAAAGATGCTCCACACTTTGATGCCTCACAGGTCGGTGTCACTGCTTCGCGTATGCCAACCTTACGCAGCGCCAAAAAAATTGATGATATGACTGTTGAGCTCACGACGAGCGAGCCAGATGCCTTCTTGCCGATTAACCTGACCAACTTGTTCATCGCTTCGCCAGCCCACTGGAACGCCAAGCTAAAGGCAGTGCCCGCATCGGTGGCAGCACCGGCTGAGCGCGCCAAACAAGCTTGGGCTGCCTTCGCTGCAGATGCATCGGGTAGCGGTCCTTTCAAGATGGCTCGCTTTGTTCCACGCGAGCGTCTGGAAATGGTTGCCAACAAAGACTACTGGGATGCGAAGCGCAAGACACAGATTGACCGCGTCGTATTGCTGCCAATCCCAGAAGCAAACGCACGTACAGCAGCATTGCTGTCTGGTCAGGTTGACTGGATTGAAGCACCTGCACCGGATGCCCTCCCCCAGATCAAACAACGTGGCTTCAATATTTACAGCAATCCGCAACCACACGTCTGGCCCTGGCAGCTGTCGTTCGCTGAAGGCTCACCTTGGCTCGACAAGCGCGTACGTCAAGCTGCCAACCTTTGCGTGGATCGTGAGGGCTTGAAGACTCTGCTGGGTGGCCTGATGGGCATTCCAAAGGGCACGATGGCTCCAGGACATCCCTGGTTCGGTAACCCATCGTTTGATATCAAGTATGACGTCGCCGGCTCGCAAAAGCTGATGGCAGAAGCGGGTTTCTCTGCAGCCAAGCCATTGAAAGTCAAGATCCAGATCTCGGCTTCAGGTTCGGGTCAGATGCAGCCTCTGCCAATGAACGAATTCGTTCAGCAGTCGCTCAAGAAGTGCTTCTTTGATGTCGAGTTTGACGTGATCGAGTGGAACACGCTCTTCACCAACTGGCGCAAGGGTGCAAAAGATCCTTCGGCCAACGGCGCAAGCGCAACAAACGTGAGCTTCTCGTCGATGGATCCATTCTTCGGCATGGTGCGTTTCAGTAGCAAGGGTACCTTCCCACCTGTGTCGAACAACTGGGGCTACTATGCCAGCCCAGAAGTTGAGGCCTTGGTGACGACAGCACGTACAACGTTTGACGACAAAGCACGTGATGCAGCACTCGCTAAGCTGCACACACGTATTGTTGAAGACGCACCGTTCGTCTGGATTGCACATGACGTAGGTCCACGTGCGATGAACAAGAAAGTAACCGGCGTTGTACAACCACAAAACTGGTTTATCGACATTGCCACAATGAAAGTGCAGTAAGCTGGTCGAAGCACGCCGCGCCTGTAGGCGCGGCGTGCTTTTTTGTTGTTTAAGTCTTACACCTATCCCGATTCAACTTTATTGAGACACACCTCTAATGCTGAGTTTTTTACTGAGGCGTCTGATATACACCCTGCCAATCATGCTTGGTGTCGCGCTTGTCTGTTTTTCCCTGGTGCATCTGGCGCCTGGCGACCCCTTAATGGCAATTCTCCCACCCGATGCTTCGCAAGATTTGCGCGACCGGCTGATGGAGCTTTACGGATTTAACCGCTCATACCCAGAGCAATTCCTTTCCTGGGTTTGGCGCGCATTACAAGGCGATTTGGGGACCTCAATCGCCTCAAGCAGGCCGGTGACAGACGAAGTTCTAAAGGCCGTCGTCAACACACTGCGGCTTGCAGTTTTCGCGACCCTCATTGGCTTCATCTTTGGATCCTTATTTGGTTTCGTCGCAGGCTACTTTCAAAACTCCTGGATCGACAAGGCTGCTTCCTTGACGTCAGTCTTAGGTGTGAGCGTGCCGCACTACTGGCTGGGTATGGTGTTTGTGATTATCTTCAGCTCAACGCTGATGTGGTTGCCGCCTAGCGGTGCTGGCCCTGGCGGCTCGGCGGACTGGGTCTGGAACCTTGAGCACATGAAGCATTTGATTCTACCCGCCGTCACGATGAGCGTCATTCCCATGGGGATTATTGCCCGCACGGTGCGCGCGCTCGTTGCAGACATTCTGGCGCAAGAGTTCATC
>CAIYWO010000201.1 GCA_903929925.1 uncultured beta proteobacterium
CCAGCTGTGTCCGGCACGTGGACACGCTTTGAAAAAAGATTTATCAGCAAGGTCCGTGCGGAGTCCGAGCAAGGGGGCAGCAATGATCCAACATACTTTACGGCAGAGGTATCTACCTCACTTTACAGCACGATTTTAGAAGACAGCCGGCCGATGGTAAATCGTGTCTGGGGCGTTCAAGTCAGTGATTACCGCGAGTGGATAAGATTCGTTCGGGATACATACAAGCTATGATTCAGGATATTCGGAATTCCTCGAATGCTAAGCAGATCATATTCACAGTCAACGGCCCCGGAGAGGTTTATGGTTGGCTGCGGCCTTTGGCTTATGCGTTAAGGCTGAAATATCCAGATATCAGGATAGTCGTCATGATCCTACCGTGTGTCTATTCTACCGGAGCTGAGGCGTCGGTCGCAAGGGGGTTGGGCACTGTCGATATTGCCTTGCCAGTTAGAGATGTACTGCGCTTCATTCTGACTGGTCGACACCCACACGGATTAGATTTCAAAGCACGCAGTTTAGTTTTTCATCTTGGCGGTGAGGTAGCCTTGACCATTCTCTTGGCTGCGCGCCTTCGCGCGCCTCTATATGCGTATGCTGAGCAAGCCTTAAGATTTGGCAGCGCCTTTCGAAAGATTTTCTTCAACGGCTTGAACCGACTGCCCAAACTAAAAAAAATAGAACCATCTGCGCTAGTTGGCGAGTTGATGGTTGATGCAGCAGCGCTAACGCGTTCAGCGTTTGCTCGCACTTCGAACGATCAGCAAACCATAGGCCTTTTCCCCGGAAGTCGCTCTTTTATGGTCGAGCTGATGCTGACATATTATGCGGTGACAGTCGATGATCTTACTAAACGGATTCCTAATTTACGCTGGGTCATGGCACTAGCGCCATTCGTTGACGATGCAGTACTACGCAGCCTTACACCGCGCGAAGGGCGTAATTGGCCTGCCACCCCTTTGTCTTTTCACGAAAATGGAACTGAACGTTGGCTTCAAACGCCTAGCGGTAATCGTATTGAGATACTACATGGCCGCGAGGTTTTAGCAATTGCAGACGTCGCACTTACCATACCCGGCACCAATACTGGCGAACTCGCCGCCGGTGGCACGCCAATGGTCGTGGTATTGCCAACATACGTAAGTAACGAAGTTCCCTTACCCGGGTTAGCAGGACACATTGGGCGAATTCCACTGATCGGCAGAGCTATAAAGTCTTATCTCGCTTTCCGACTACTGCGCTCGCTTCCGATGCTGGCTCAACCAAACCGCCGCGCAGGGCGATTTATTGTGACCGAACTCGTGGGCACTGGTCTCCATCAAGCTATCGCTGTGGAATTGGAAAGACTATTAACCAACGATACCTCGGCTTTGCGTGACGACATTCGCAATGCTATGGGACGGTCCGGCGCAGCTCAAAGGCTCGCGGACGAGATCGACGCCCATTTTTCTACTTCAGAAGGTTAAGCCTAACCAATAGCCCTAAGCGTAGTTTTTATCAAGTAAACACATTCATTTTAGCAATCAAAATTTTTAGGTGAAAAGATATGGTGGTATTAAGCGTAATATTTCCCGTCTTCAACAATCACTCCGTTGCCTCCGTCACATTACCAGCCATTTTGAATCAGAAGCTGCCAGCGGGTTTGACATTTGAGGTTGTTGCAGTCGATGATGGTTCAAGCCGTCCAACCGCGAACTGGTTGGCTTCTCAGGATCATCCCGCACTGCGGTCAGTTACGCAGCTCAGCAATTCCGGCCGAGCGGCTGCGCGGAACGCTGGTGTTCGTATAGCAAGGGGTGATGTAATTGTGTTTCTTGATAGTGATGTTCTAGTTTATGATAATTTTTTATTCGCACATTCGGAGACGTTAGGGCTCCTTTCTAAGAATAGCGGGGCTCCAGATATCTCGACGGGAGTTTTGTGCGACAGCTATTTAGCTGGCGGGTTAGTGGACCGCCAGCGACCTACAGTGCGCCTTGGGCTACCGCATTTCACGACGGCTAATGTAGCTGTCAGGCGCGGATTGCTTAACAAATTGGATAACGCCGCATCTGGCCCATTCGACGCGGTGACGTTTACCCACTACGGTTGGGAGGATATGGACTTATACATGCGTCTTCGTGCGCTGGGGGCGCAACAAAAGCGCAGTTCTATGGCTTTTGGTTTTCATTTGTGTC
>CAIYWO010000202.1 GCA_903929925.1 uncultured beta proteobacterium
GCAATACACCTTTTACATTGGCGGACTCGTTGTGCCGGCTGACTCACCCTGGAAAACAGTGGATGATTTCGTCGCCCATGCCAAAAAGAATCCGGGTATGACTTATGCGTCAAGCGGCCCAAATACACAACAACAAATCGGTGTCGAATCCTTTGCACGCTGCAAGGGTCTTTCCTTTAAGCATGTTCCGACCAAGGGCGGCTCTGCAGCCAATACTGCACTGATGGGTAAACATGTTGACTTCATTGCAGGCTCTGGTTCGCATATACCGCTCGTGCAGCAGGGGACTTTTCGCGAACTTGTTACGTTTCACGTCGATGCGCGCGACCCAAAGCGACCAGACATTCCTGTCATGAAAGATATTGGATGCCCACCAACCAATCCCCCCAATGGAATGATTGTGGTCGCTCCAGCAGGCTTACCCGATCCGATCGCTGCAAAGCTAACTGCGGCGTTCAAGCAGGTGTCGGATACGCCCGAATTTAAGAAATTGCTAGACAAATATAATCTCGACTATGCCTATGAAGACGGCAAGTCTGTGCAGGATAAATTTCCAGCGGAAATTGAGTGGTACAAAAAATACTTTACCGATGCCGGCATGACACTTAGATAATCGATAACAGGATCAGAACATGAAGCAAATTAATCCCCAAAACATCTCTTGGGATGCGACTGCAGACCTCGTTGTCGTCGGCTTTGGTGGTGCTGGTGCCGCCACAGCAATTACTGCGGTAGAAGCTGGTGCCTCCGTTATCCTTTTGGATAAAGCTCCAGAGGGACAAGAGGGTGGCAACACACGCGTTGCTGCACAAGGCTATCTCAACACCTCTACACCTGAAGGCGCCGCTACGTATCTGAATGCACTCTGCGGCCCCTACACCGTCCCGCAAGACATGGTCAAAGTCTGGGCCGAAGAAATGTGCAAGAACAACGAGTGGTTGTCGTCGATAGGTGGAGACCCACAGGAGCACCAACATCAGGTCGGCATTGAGTTCCCTGATCTGCCAGGTGCAGATTCGGTGCACAAGTTTCACCATGGCGATATTCTTGGGTACTCAAAGACATGGGAAATGTTGGCCGAAGCTGTTCGTGTACGACCCATCGAAGTTAAATACGAATGCCCCGCTACACGTTTGATTCAAGATCCTCTGACCCAAGAAGTAATTGGTGTTGTGGCGAATCACAAAGGCAAGTCAATCAATATCAAGGCACGTAAAGGCGTCGTTCTAACCTGTGGCGGCTTCGAAAACAACCAAGAGATGATTCGTAATTACCTGACTGGCGTACCTTATTGCTACACCTCAGGAAGTCCGTTCAATGAGGGTGATGGTGTGCGGATGGCGATGGAACTCGGCGCTGATCTTTGGCACATGAATAACTTCGCTGGTCCATCCATGGCGCTTAAAGTGCCTGACTATCCCACAACATTTTCCATGATGGCCTTGCATTTTTCGCACGAGCCCGCAGGCGGTATGGTTGTAGTCGGGCCAGATGGCAAACGCTTTACGGATGAAAAGTACAAAACTAGACATGGCAAGGTTGAGCATCATGGCAAATGGTATGCACTGCGCACACCTTGCCCGATGTACATGGTCTTCGACCAAGCCATGATGAATGACGGTCCGATTTACGATGGTAAGCCAACCCATGGTTGGACCCAAATTATGAGCGGATACACCTGGAGCAAAGACAATAAGGCGGAGTTGGCGAAAGGCTGGATTAAAACAGCGCCCACGTTGTCCGCGCTGGCACAGCTGCTCGACTTACCCGAAGGCAGCCTAGATGAAACAGCCACTCGCTGGAATAGTCAGGTCGCAGCAGGTTCCGACGCAGACTTCGGTCGCACCAAGATGTTCCAGCCGTTTGGCGCAGGACCCTTCTACGCCGTCGAACTTTCGCCATCGATGCTAAACACACAAGGCGGGCCGCGCCGTAATGCACGTGCTGAAATTGTTCGTCCAGACGGCAGTCCGATTCCACGCTTGTACAGCGCGGGCGAACTTGGTTCAATTTTCAGCTACCTCTATCAAGGCACTGGCAACATCGGTGAGTGTTTTGCTTTCGGGCGCATCGCTGCCCGTAGCGCAGTCGCCCAGAAGGCGTGGAGCTAACCCCCACGCCTCGGTCAACGTGCCAGACCTACTTTGGTACTGGGGTGTACTTCCCGCTCAATTGCGGAGTGTGCACCCCAGGTAGCTTGGCCTCTTGTCTCTCAAGACGCGTCTGACGAGCCCATGTGCGTTTTAGATCATCTCGCACATTGATTGTTAGCCGTCCCAAGCCCTCTGTCTCCAGTTCAATCACGTCTCCATCCATAAAGGGATTGAGGCCACGGTGATTCGTACCAGTCGCCACGAGATCGCCTGGCTCAAGTGTGTGAATAGAACTGATCCATTCGATACAACGCGGGATATTGTGCGCCATATCGTCGGTATTGAAATCCTGCATAAGCTTCCCGTTGTTCCAAAGACGAATTTGTAGCTTTTGGGGATCAGGAATTTCGTCGGCCGTGACAATATAGGGTCCGATAGGAGCGAACGTATCGCGCGACTTCATTTTGAAAAAAATGTTTCCCTCGGGACCTAGCCCTCGCGCGGATCCATCGATGAAGTTCACGTAACCAAAAATGTAATCCATTGCGTCTTTAGCTGCGACGTTCGTTGCACGCTTACCAATCACAAGTGCGATCTCTGCCTCGCCCTCAAAGATCGTCGCCGGAACGTCAGGCAGCACCATCGCATCACCGGGGCCAATAATCGCCCCCGGTGCCTTTTGAAATGCATTGATCGGGGCTGGCTCCGTGCGCGTGCCATCCTCCATGTAATTGACCGCCATGCAATCGATATGACCGGGTTTGGGCAGCGGCGGTCGAATTCGAACCGAAGCCACTGGCACACCCGTTGCGCCACGAACAAACGCCTCAATCTTCGGACGGTAGAGGTCAAACTGTGTAATCAGGCCGTTAATGAGGTCGTGGGGCCCAAGACGAGGGATATCTGCCACGATCGCAGAAACATCAACCACGTGATCGCCTTTCAAAATTCCAAGCTTAAAGTCATCAAAAAACAGTATTTTCATTTTTGAATCTCCATCAAAAAGATTTTTTGTCTTGTCGCACGCTAACCTTAGCATCGCGCCTTGGAGGTAGCGCTGTGAATCCCAGTGAAGTCCATATTTTGAAACCTCCCCTCTATTTACCGCACCCCCTTGAAATAGGATGATTCGAGAGAACCTTTATGCTAGGATAAATTCCAACAAAGCGCCGTTAAATTAAAAACAACAATAGGCGTTCATGACTAACAATAAAACAAAATTAGTCAGCACAGGATTCTGGGGAGAGACACAGTGGATTTTGGATATACCAAAGAGCAAGTAGCTCTACGCAAAGAGGTTCTCGATTTCATTCGTACGCATTTGACCGCCGAAGTCTACGCGGAGCTCGATGCAGATGAAGAGGCGCTCGAGAGCGGCAAGAGCGAGCGCCATCCCGGTAAAAAAGGACCGCTCGTGAGCGCAGTCTTTAAAGAAATCGGCGAACGTGGCTGGCTCGGATATAGCTACCCAAAAGAATACGGTGGTGGTGGCGGTGATCGCGTTGGTCAAAACATTATCGAAGAGGAGTTTCAGCGAGCAGGTATTCAAGTCGGCTTAGCTGGAAGCGGTGCACCTGCCATCATGGCGGCCGGCACAGAGGAACAAAAGCGTCACTACCTGCCAAAGCTGATTGCGATGGAGTACACCTTTGCCTTAGGTTTTACAGAGCCTCATGCAGGCGCTGATCTCGCTGCGCTTCGATGCCGAGCTATACGCGACGGAGACCACTTCGTCATCAATGGCCAAAAGATGTACACCACGGCGGCGCATACAGCGACGCATATGTACTTGATGGCGCGTACAGATCCTGAGGCTGCGCGACATGACGGCATTTCCATTTTTTTGTTCCCGATGGACACGCCGGGATTAACTGTTCGCCCTCTCTGGACGATTCAAAATAACCCACGTGCACCGCGCGGCACCACATACGGCGACGCACGTAGTAATGAAGTGTTTTTTGAGAACGTCCGCATCCATGAGTCTTGCTTGCTGGGGCGTGAGAATCAAGGCTGGCGGGTTGGATCAATGGGGTTGAATCTTGACCGCGTTGGGGCCTCTCGCTATCTGCGCTCCGTGCGTCGCGACGAAGACATTGTGAACTGGATAAAAGCCAATTCGTTTGGCGATTATTCACCTGCAAAAAATCCAGCAATTCGTGACAAGGTTGCGGAGCTGTGGATCGAAGGGCAGATATGTCGTCTGATGACCATGCGCAGCATGTCAATCGTCGAGCACGGCGGCAACTTTACTTATGAAGGCTCTGCGGAAAAAGTATGGTCGCCAGAGCACGGTGTACGAACCACCGAAGCGATTACACAGATGCTGGGACCCTACGCGACACTTCTTAATGGATCACCCCACGCCGTTGAGAAAGGCGTGTTCGCTCACAACACGATGGGTGCATTTCAGTCAGGCATTAATCATGGCAGCGTCCAGATTATGCGAGATCA